>NZ_JAZHPY010000077.1:0-4998 GCF_036711655.1 Wolbachia endosymbiont of Pentidionis agamae
TCAATTACGTTATTTCCTTCTTAGAGAGGTAAATTTTGGTCAAGATGGAAGTTTCAGCAAAAAAAATATGATTAGTCGTATAAATTCAGAACTTGCAAATAACATAGGTAATCTAGTACAAAGGACAATTTCGTTTCTACATAAACAGTGTGCTGGAGTTGTTCCAGTAATTGATTATGATATGCTTGAAAAGCTTCCAAACTGTACAGCTGTAATAGATCAAGTTATGGATCACTTATATAGGTATGAATTTAGTAATATTATACTTTTAATAATTAATATTTCTTCTGAGGCAAATGCCTACATTGATCAAAGTGCACCATGGGTATTAAGTAAAACTGATAAGGAACGTATGAATTTAGTTATTTATAAGCTACTTGATTACATAAGAATAATAGGTATTTTATTACAACCAATTATTCCTTTATCAGCACAAAAGATATTAGATCAATTAAGAATTCCGAAAGAGCAACGTAGCTTAGAATCTCTGTGCAACACACGAATAAGCTCTGGTAACGTGTTACCTAAGCCAGAGCCAATTTTTTTTAGATTTGATTCTTGAGAGTTATTTCCTATTCTGATGGCTACTTAAATATCTACTAGAATATCAGATATATTTCCATAAAGTTGCTGGATAAGCGGAAGCGTATGTTACAGAAATATTCGATTCGACCAGATAGATGGGTGCTACTTATAAACAATATGCAAAAATTCGTTTTTTCAGCCTTTTTAAATTTACCTCTTTTAAATCATTGCAGATACGCAGCTCTAAAAAGTTTGCTTCTAATAAATATTATTAAGTTAGTAATTTTAGATTCATTCGAATTATTCTTCAGAAGATATTTTTACTAATAACATTAAATAAAACAAACGTAAAATTTAACTTTAAGAAACAATTTTTTATGAAAATTTTGTTAATAAATAATAGAACCTTTTAAATTCTTGAACCTTCTTGCTTAATCAGTGTGCATCCCACTTTACGGTACTCAAATCTATACCTTCTTGAACCATCTCAAGAAGTGGACTCATATCACGCAACCTACCGATATTTTTAGTTATGAGCTCTGAAGCATATAAAATCTCTTCTCCAGTTGTAAATCTACCAAGACCGAACCTGATAGATGAATGTTCAAGATCATGACCATTGTTAAGCGCACGTATAACATAAGATGGCTCAAGTGATGCTGATGTACAAGCAGAACCAGAGCTTACTGCTAAGTTTCTTATTGCCATTATAATTGATTCACCTTCAACATAAGGAAAGCTAATATTTAAGTTACCTGGAATTCTATTTTGATAATCACCATTCAATACAATATCAGGAAATGCTTCTTTTATATTATAATACAAAATATCTCTTAATTTCTCTAATTTATTTGCTTCCTCTACCATTTCTGTTGCTGCAATTCGTGCCGCCTCACCAAAACCAACTGCAAGAGGCGTTGGAACCGTACCAGAACGCATACCTCTCTCTTGTCCACCACCACTAATTAGTGGTGTTAACCTCACACGAGGGTTTTTTCTACGTACATATAGTGCTCCTATTCCCATAGGACCATAGATCTTATGGCTAGAGATACTCATTAAATCAATATTCATCTCATTTACGTCTATTGGAATTTTTCCAAACCCTTGAGCAGCGTCTGTATGAAAAAATATATTGTGCTTTTTACATATTGCACCTATCTCATTAATAGGTTGGATCACTCCTATTTCATTGTTTACCATCATCACAGAAACCAGAATTGTTTTATCAGTTATTGCTTCTTCAAGTTTTAATACATCTATAATTCCATTTTGCTGCACAGGCAAATACGTTACTCTAAAGCCTTCACTTTCCAAATATCTGCAAGAATCTAAAACACATTTATGCTCTGTACATACAGTAATGATGTGATCACCTTTATTTTTATAAAAGCTTGCAATTCCCTTAATTGCCAGATTATTTGATTCTGTTGCACCTGAAGTAAATATTATTTCTTTGCTATCTGCATTGATTAAATCAGCAACATGTTTTCTGGCTTTCTCAACAACATTTTCAGCATTCCATCCAAATGAATGACTGCGAGAATGTGAATTAGCAAACTCACTAAAATAAGGTATCATTACCTCTAAAACACGAAGATCTACTTTAGTAGTTGATTGATAATCAAGAAATATTGGTAATTTTACACTCTCAGTATTATCTATGATCTTATGGTTCATAAGCCTACCATATAAACAAGTTCTTTGTTTTAAAAATAACACTAAAATAAAAGTCCTGCAAGAATTTTTATGACTCATCATATTAATAGATTGGTAAGAATATTAACTAAGTCTTTCTATCGAGAATTGTGTCACGCGATCAATTAGAATATACTACTTATCAGACAGCAGAAAATCTACCGAAAATAAATGTTAATGCTTAAGCAGTCTATCACGTGCTTCATTCAATTTTTGTGCAAAATATTGAGAACCACCTTTATCTGGATGTACTAATTTCATTAGATTATGGTATGCGCGATTGATTTCATTTTGATCTGCTTTAGCACCATATAACCCTAATATTCTTAAGGCCTCTTCATTGGACATTTTGCTGCTTGCATAGCGAGGCCTGGATGCAGAACTCTTACAATTAAAATCATTTATTAATTTACTTAATATAGAATTAATATTAAAAACTACGCTGAATTTTCTAATGAAAAAAAAAGAAAATAGAAGCAAACTAGGCATTATAAATATAATTATCATTATTATTAAGAAAAATAGAAAAATAAATGACATATATTTAGTTGTTATTTCGTAATAAAATAGTAACATAATTAATACTGTAGTTGCAATGGTAAAGAAGTGTTTATTCAAGTTGAGAGTACTCCAAATCCAAATACATTAAAATTTCTTCCTGGCTTCGCTATTTTAAGTGAAGGAGAAGTTATAGATTTTCCTTGTAAAGAAGATATAACTAACTCTAAGTTAGCAACTAACCTTTTCCATATAGAAAATGTAGAAAGAGTTTTTTTTGGTTACGATTTCATCTCAATTACAAAATCTAATGAAGTCGATTGGAATATATTAAAAGTAGAAATTTTGACTACAATTCAGGACCATTTCACATTTGGTGGAAAGGCTTTGGATGAAGAAGGAGAGAACAAGAAAGATGAAGAATTTTTTGATAATGATGACATAGAAATTGTAGAGAGGGTTAAAGAATTAATGGATAATTTTATTAAGCCAGCTGTTGCTCAAGATGGTGGTGACATTAAATTTAAAGGTTACAAAGATGGGATTGTATATGTTAAGCTTCAAGGTGCTTGTTCTGGGTGCCCTAGTGCTGCTATCACTTTAAAACAAGGGGTAGAAAACATGTTAAGCTATCATATACCAGAAATTGCAGGCATTGAAACAATAGAGTAGGAGTTTTTTGAATTTACAAGCAGTTAGAGGGACAAAAGATCTTATATTTAATGAGTGGTATAAATTTCAACATATTCAACAGATAGCAAGTGAGGTTTCTTCTCTCTATGGGTTTGCTCCAGTTGAAACTCCAATATTTGAGTATACAGAAGTTTTTACGAAAACTTTAGGCGATACTTCAGATATCATCACTAAAGAAATGTATAGTTTTAATGATAATGGAGGTAGAAGTATTACGTTACGTCCAGAATTTACTGCAGCAATAGTAAGATTTTTACTTGAAAAAAAAGTACAACTTCCTGTAAAACTATTTTCATCTGGACCTGTTTTTCGTTACGAAAGGCCGCAAAAGGGACGACAGAGGCAATTCCATCAAATAAATTTTGAAGCCTTTGGTATTTCCAGCCCTAAAGTTGATGTAGAGTTAATATCGCTAGCTCAGGATCTATTAGAAAAGTTTTCTATTGATAAAAATGTAAGGTTAGAGATAAATTCTCTTGGTGATACTAAAACTATGAAAAAATATAGGGAAGTTCTGGTATCATACTTTACAAAATATCAAAAAGATTTATCAGAGGATAGTCAAAGAAGACTCAGTACAAATCCGTTAAGGATATTAGATTCTAAAGACAGCCAAGATAAAATAATAATTTCAGATGTACCTAGAATCTCTGATTCTTATACAAAGGAATCATCATATTTTTTTGATCAAATATTAAATGGTTTGCAAGCTCTGAACATACCTTATATCGTCAATACTAAATTAGTACGTGGACTCGATTATTATTGTCATACTGTATTTGAATTTATTACAGAGGATTTAGGTAGTCAAGGAGCAGTTTTTGCAGGTGGCAGGTATGATAATCTTATATCTTTAATGGGTGGAAAATATACTCCTGCAGTAGGTTTTGCAGGTGGTATTGAACGCATAGCAGAATTAATGGATTATTCTCATCCTAAAAATCAATCTATCTGTTTAATTCCTATAGGTGTACAAGCTGAAAATTACGCTCTAGTGCTTGCAAATGAGTTGCGTAAGGAGGGCTTATGCATTAATTACGAATATCAAGGCAATCTAAAATATAGAATGAAAAAAGCAAATCAACTAAATTCACACTTTGCTTTAATCTTCGGTGAAGATGAATTAAATAACAGCACTTTAATCATAAAGAATATGAAAACAGGAGAGCAGAAGGTCGTTCACGCTAGTAATATTGCAAATAGTCTTTCCATATAAAAGATTATTAATTTTTTAGAACAGTATATTTCATTTAGCAGATCAATAATTAAGATATTTAAGATTGTGTTATCTCAACTTAGGAGGTTAATGTTTTAGAGTTTTTTCTTTTTTACTTATCTTTTTTTTTATAACAGGTTCAAAGAGAAAATTCCTGATTATTTTAACAATAGATCTAAGAATCTGTTTAAAATCTTCGTAATATGAGAGAAACAAAGGAGAGAACAACCATTTGCAAGCTAATATTACGCTCGCAATTTCTCCACTACATTTTATCTAACTAAGCGAAAGAAGGCTCGACAACTAATCATTTTGGCAGTACAGCAAAAAAATGTAATTCACTGTGCTTTATAGCCTGAACAGTTTCA
>NZ_JAZHPY010000078.1:0-4897 GCF_036711655.1 Wolbachia endosymbiont of Pentidionis agamae
TAAAATTTAGTTTTTTAATGAAGAACATTGTTGTTATTGGTCTGCAATGGGGAGATGAAGGAAAGGGCAAAATAGTAGATTATCTTTCTGGCGCAGCAGATGTGGTTGTAAGATTTCAAGGTGGGAATAATGCAGGTCACACTATAGTAATCAATAATGAAGTCTATAAGTTAAACTTATTGCCTTCTTCTATTTTAAGAGAAAATAAAATTTCAGTAATAGGAAATGGCGTAGCTTTAGATCCTTATAAGCTACTTTCAGAAATAAAATCTATGCAGGCGAGAGGCATTGATATCAATCCTAATAATCTTATGTTATCCGAAAGTTGCCCTATCATACTCAGTATGCATAAAGAAAAAGAAAAGCTATTTGAAGAGATAGATGAAAATAGAAAAATTGGTACAACGAATAGAGGTATAGGTCCATGTTATGAAGATAAAGTTGGTAGAAGAGCAATACGCCTTTGTGATTTAGAGAATGAAGATACATTAAGTGATAGAATAGCCTCTCTACTTAACTATCACAATTCTATAAGAAATGGAATTGGTGTTTCATTAGTGAAAAAGGAAGATATAGTACAGGAAATAAAAGATATCAAAGAAGGTATCTTACCATATGTGAAACCTGTTTGGAAGGTACTTAATGAATTAGTGCAAAAAGGTAAGAGGATAATATTTGAAGGTGCACAAGGTGTATTTTTAGATGTTGATCATGGCACATATCCTTTTGTTACTTCAAGTAATACTGTAGCAGTACAAGCAATGATAGGTTCTGGTCTATCTATAAACTCTTCTCTTCATATCCTTGGAGTAGTAAAAGCATATACTACAAGAGTTGGTAATGGACCATTTCCAACAGAACAAAAAAATGAAATAGGGGAGAATTTGTTTAGCATGGGTAACGAAGTAGGAACAGTGAGTAATAGAAAAAGACGGTGTGGTTGGTTTGATGCAGTTTTAGTGCGTCAAGCAGCAAAGATTTCCTGCATATCAAGTATAGTGTTGACTAAATTAGATGTACTTGATTCATTTGACACAATCAAAGTTTGTACTGGGTATAAATATCGTAACATCGTATATGATTACCTTCCAGCAGCAAATAAAATACAAGATAATCTAGAACCAATATATGAAGAATTGCCTGGTTGGAAAGAAAATACCAGGAGTAAGAGATCTACTGGAGAATTGCCTATAAATTTAAAAAGATACATAAAAAGAATAGAAGAGTTGATAGAAGTACCAGTATCCTTAATTTCAACCAGCCCAGAAAGAGAGGATATCGCAATAAACAATGACTGTTTTAATATGTAAAATCTATTAATAGAATAGATTCATTTTCTTAAATTTGAGTAGCTAAAGTTTTAATTTAGTATTGATAAATAATATCAATTAAAGTATTACTATTATAGTAGGTTAAATTATGAAGGTAAAGGCAATGTCAGGGGAGCAAGCAAACAATAAAAGTACATCAGTAACTTCACCACCACCTCCTCCTTCTATGGAAGGGTTTGAGAAATTTAAGAAACAGCCGCAGCCTAGTTATAGTTTTACTGGAACACATAATTCATTTCCTACCAATACTAAAAGATTCAGTAAAAATAATAATACTAATGATAACAAGTTTCAGGAAGAATTGATGAAAAAGTTAAAAGAAAGGAGACAGCCTGATTCTGAGGATGATGAAGAAATGGAAAGTAATGATGTTGAAACAGAGACTAGTGCCAGTACCATAATTTTACATCGGGAATCAACAACGGGTAGAAGTCAATCTGCAAAATTTACAATAAATACTCATGACAGTACCCAAGTTCCACAATGCAAGCAATCTGCACCAATAGTTGAAAATACAGATTTAAATAAATCTCTACCTATAATTGAGAACATAAATTCAAATACTAAAATAATTGCAGTTGCAAGTGTGTTGCTTGCTATCTCTATTACTGTTGCAGCTTTTTCTTTCATTTATATTTACCCAGTGATTATGGTTACAGGCTCTGTGATAGCAACAGCATCTTTAATGCCTTTGTTTGCGGTAACTTTTGTTTCTTCTGTAGTTACTTCATCAATCTCGTTAGTATATATTGCCAAATCAGTAATCTCTGCATTTGGAAAAAATGATAATGCTCCAAAAACAGAGGATCAAAATAATTCAAAAGATGTTTCACGTGAGAAGAAAAATCAATTGTCTAGTCAAAATGTTCATGCTGCATCAACAAATGTAACGTCGGCACCACCACTTCCTCCTATGCCACCAGCTGCTTCAAAGGTTGGCACAGTGAGTATGGTGAGTAAGCAATCTAGTTCTACAGGGAAAAATGCATCTAATAATCCAGATATGCTCAAAGAAATGATAGGTTTTAAATTTAAGAAGAAGAGCTGGGAACATATGATAATAGAAAAAATAGATTCAGCTCAAAGTGATCTAGTTCGAGCATTGAACAAACAAGTAGGTGCTTGTCAAGGTAATAGTTCTGATGACTTTGGCAATGAACTCTCTGATCATGAAAATGAAAGTGACTGGGAAGAACAAAAAACACCCACAATAAAAAATAATTCCAGAGAAGTAGAAAATAGAACTCCTGACAGCGGTTGTTGTTCTGATGACAATAAAAGAGAGAGTAGAGTTTTTAATAAAAAAAATAATGGCAAACCAAAAATACCACCTAAGCCTACTGGTCTTAAGAATTTATCAATTGAACATCAAAGTGTTCCTCGATCACAAAATACTAAAGTTTGTAAGAAGCCTGCATCAAGGGTTTCTGAGGTGTGTAATATGTTTGGTGGAGTAGCTTATAAATCAGAGAAGCGACAAGTATTACATTGTTAGTATTACAAATAGAAATGGTAGCAACAATGATTATATGAAAATAGCATCTTATTGCTTATTTATTTGTAAAGCAGTTTACCTAGTGACCAATTTATATTAAAGTTTATGATATAAGCTTAGTTACTATAATGCGTCTATCTCAGTATTATTTACCGCTTCTAAAAGAAAATCCAAGTGATGCAAAAATTATTTCTCATCAATATTCTCTGCGTGCAGGTTTAATCAAACAAACATCATCAGGTATTTATACTTGGTTGCCTCTTGGCCTCAGAGTACTTAGAAAGATCGAAAATATTATAAAAGACGAGATGGATAAATCAGGTGCAATAGAGATATTGATGCCCTGCATACAACCAGCAGATCTTTGGCGTGAGTCAGGACGTTATGAAGATTATGGCAAGGAAATGCTTCGTATAAAAGATAGGCATCAATATGATATGCTTTTTGGTCCAACTCATGAAGAAGTTGCAACTGACTTAATCAGGAATGTAATAAAGAGTTATAAAAGTCTACCGCTTTGTTTATATCAAAGCCAATGGAAATTTCGTGATGAAATAAGACCACGCTATGGTGTAATGAGAGCTAGAGAATTCCTAATGAAGGATGCGTATAGCTTTGATATAGATCAAAACAGTGCAATAGATTCATATAATTTGATGTATAAAACTTACATAAAAATTTTTAAACGGATTGCTCTTACTCCTATAGGAGTAAGAGCAGATACTGGTCCTATTGGAGGGAATTTAAGCCATGAATTTCATATATTTGCAGATACTGGTGAAAGCACTTTATATTATGACAATCAGTTTACAGAATTTTTAGAAAATGAAGATATAGAAAACCTAAAAAATATATACGCTGTTGCAGATGATATGCATGATCCAGAAAGTTGTCCTATACTTGAAGAACAGATAAAAGTGAGTAAAGGGATAGAAATAGGGCATATATTTTATTTTGGCAATAAATATTCAAATCCTATGAAAGCAGCTGTAGTCACAAAAGATGGAAAAAATACTGATATACATATGGGTTCATATGGAATAGGTATATCAAGACTGGTTGGAGCAATTATAGAAGCCTTTCACGATGATAAAGGTATTATCTGGCCTGAAATAGTTGCTCCTTTTAAAATTGGACTGCTAAATTTGCAGAAAAAAGAAGAGAAGTGTGTAAATACTGCAAATAAAATATATAAAGCTTTGAGTGGTAGTGAAATACTTTATGACGATTCAGAAGAAAGCGTAGGAATAAAATTTGCCAGAATGGATTTAATAGGGCTTCCGTGGCAAGTAATTGTAGGTAAGAAAACAATTAATGAAGATCTTATAGAAGTAAAAAACAGAGCAACAGGGGAACTAAAAAATATGAAAATTGAAGAAGTAATAAATTATTTTAAGTAAATGATACATGGAATTGGCACAGATATAGTATATATACCAAGAATATTGAGTATATTGAAGAAGTATGGAGTAAAATTTTTAAGAAGAGTATACTCTCAAAAAGAAATAGAAATAAGCAAAAGATATAGTAGTCAAGAAATGTGCGCAAGATATTTTGCTAAACGCTTTGCTGCAAAAGAAGCTTTTGTTAAGGCACTAGGCACAGGATTTAATAATGGTATTAGGATGAAAGAAATAGAAATTTTAAATGACTTAAATGGAAAACCTTACATTAATACTAGAAATAGTCTTATTTCTGAGAATAATGCAATTTACTTATCACTTAGTGATAATGAAGATAATGCCATTGCTTTTGTTATAATTATGTTGGGATTGCCAAATACAAATAGATAAGTCTCAGATTTTAAAGAGGATTGATAAGGAGGTTATTATTGCACTAGACTTGTGCTAAAAAATCAGCCTTAGGCAATATAGTAATAGTAAATGCTCAAAGTATTACTTTATGAGAGATTTATGAGTTTACTAGAATACTTTCATAACTCCAGTTATGGATTAAAAATCACAAAAAAATGAGGAAAATATGGCAAGCTCCGAAATATTATACCTCTTTCAAAATTCACAATCCAGATTGTAAACCAGCTATCAAATTGAATCTTAAACCAAAACGTTTT
>NZ_JAZHPY010000079.1:0-4818 GCF_036711655.1 Wolbachia endosymbiont of Pentidionis agamae
TTGATGGAATGATCAAGTCTAAAAGGATCATAAATGTCAGAACGATATAATCTATACAACAAAATTGGTGCACCTTCACTATTTTTTACATTAACATCAGCACCGTTATTTAAAAGGTTCTCAAATGCCTCTAGATTTCTATCATCAATTGCTTTAAATAATCTTTGAGACATCTCTTCTTTATCCATACAATTTTCAATCATGGTTTTGATTGTCTGATGAATAGTTAAATCACTTGGAGTTTTTTGTGCGCTGTTTTGTATCTTACAATCAGCTCCAGCTTTAATTAATAAACCAACTATATCTTTATTTTCATTCATTGCTGCTATATGCAATGGTGTATTACCAATGTGATCTCTGACATTTACGTAAACACCCTTTTCGATAAGCTGTTTTATTGAATTCTCATTTCCATCTTTTGTTGCTTAGAAAAAGTTATCGTATTGCTTTAATACTTCTTTTATTTTACTATCATTATGTGCTAGATCTATAGGCTTTCTTCCTTGATCATCTTTTATATCAAATTTAGCACCACTTTTTATGAGAGAATCTAAGATTTTCTCTCTATTCGAGCCAGCTGCTAGGTGTAGTGGTGTTATGCCACTATTACTGTGTAAATTAACTTCAACACCATTTTTTATAAGTAAATCTGCTGCTTGTTCTCGCCCGTTATAAGCCGCTAAGTGTAATGGTGTATCACCATCCATATTTTTGGTATTTAGGTCAGCACCATTTACGATAAGTAATTTAATGACTTCTTCATCTCCACTTACTGCAGCATGATGTAAGATTGTCGAACCCTTGTTATCCTTTGCATTAACATCAGCATTTTTTTCAACAAGTAATCTAACTACGTCACCATGCTTCATCAACGCAGCACGATGTAATGGTGTTTCACCATTGTAATTTTTGACATTGACATAAATATTTCCTTCTAACATGGTTTTTATTGTATTCTTCTCTCCACCTTCTACTGCTTTGAAAAATGCACTGTATTCTTGTAATAAACCTATTGCTGCATAATTCCTATGTTGCACATCTATAGGCTCTTCTCCTTTATAGTTTTTTATATTAAACATAGCTCCACTTCTTATAAGCAAGTCTGCTATTTCTCTATATCCATTCCCTGCAGCATTATGCAATGGTGTGTTACCTATATCATTTTTTGCATTAACATCAGCATTATGTTCAATAAGTAATTTGACAATGTTGTTATTTCCCCCACTAATAGATGTAGCCTTATGCAATGGTGTACTACCATGACCGCTACCTTTCGCATTGACATCAGCATGCTTTTCAATAAGTAATTTAACTAAGTCTTCCTGTTTCATAAATATAACACGATGTAATGGTGTGTCATTAAATTGATTTTTCACATTAACATCAGCGCCTTTATCAATAAGAACTTTGGCCTTTACAAAATTTTTTGCTTCAATAGCACGCAGTAATTGTTCACCTAAATGTGACTCTTGAATATCTTTGATCAATAACTTCATTGCTTGTTCACTTTTAGCTAAGTCTAATGGTAAATGCCCATGGTTATTTCTTATATCAGGATTAGCTCCATTATCAATCAATAGCTTTGCTATTGATGGTTTATCCTGATTAGCTGCATCATGCAGAGGAGTTGCTCCACTACTATTTTTGATATTAGGATCAGCGCCTTTCTCAAGAAGCAATTTTGCTATTTCGTAGTAGCCGCCATAAGATGCTATATGCAATAGTGATGTTTTAGTACCATCTTCTTGATAATTAACATTAGCGCCTCTATTAATAAGGGATCTCACACCTTCAATGTTGTTTTTTTCGATTGCCTCTTTTAATTGTTGACTCAAATTTGTAGTTGACATTTGTGTGCCTATTGGGGGTAATTTATCCATAAATATTCCTTAATTAAACGATAATATAATATTAGCATAAACTAGTTAATTTATTGTGAAATAAGTATATAATTCCGGTAGATTAACTTAGGGGATCAAGATTATTTGAAGTTGAATATTTTTTTTAGTTAATAGTAACCCTTTCTTCGATAACATGTCTAAAATGTCTTATTAAACCTTGGATAGGCCAGGCTGCAGCGTCACCAAGCGCACAGATGGTATGCCCTTCAATTTGTTTACTAATATCAAGTAATTGATCTATTTCTCTTCGTTCTATATTTCCTGTTACCATTCTCTTCATAATTCTCCACATCCATCCTGTGCCCTCTCGGCATGGCGTACACTGCCCACATGACTCATGCATATAAAAATGAGCTAGTCTTTCTATCGCAGATATTATATCTGTTGATTTATCCATAACGATCACGGAAGCAGTACCAAGACCTGACTGCACGCTTCTTAGCGAATCAAAATCCATTTCCACTGTATCACATATAGATTTTGGAATAAGTGGTACTGAAGATCCACCAGGTATAACGGCAAGTAAATTATTCCAGCCTCCACGCACTCCACCAGCATATTTTTCAATTAGTTCACGTAGTGGAATACCAAGTTCTTCCTCAACATTACATGGATTGTTTATGTGCCCTGAGATTGAAAATATTTTAGTGCCTGTGTTATTAGGCTTACCAAGAGATGAAAACCATTCACCACCACGCCTTAAGATATCTGGTACCATCGCTATAGTCTCAACATTGTTTATCGTAGTTGGGCAGCCAAACAGACCAACTCCTGCAGGAAAAGGAGGTTTCATACGGGGAAATCCTTTCTTTCCTTCGAGTGATTCTAGCTGTGCCGTCTCTTCACCGCAGATATATGCCCCAGCACCTCTATGAATAAATACATTTAAATCATAGCCAGATTCACATGCATTTTTCCCGAGCAAACCATCATTGCAAGCTTCTTCTAGCGCTTTTTGCAAAGTTAAATATTCATTATAAAACTCACCTCTTATATATATATATGCAGTTGTTATATTCATAGCCTTTCCAGCTAGTAAAATTCCTTCAAGCAATTTATGAGGATCATAACGAAGAATGTCTCTATCTTTACACGCACCAGGCTCAGACTCATCAGCATTTACTACTAAATATGCAGGTTGATTATCTAGCCTAGTTTTAGGCATAAAGCTCCACTTAAGCCCAGTTGGAAACCCTGCTCCTCCTCTACCTCTTAAGCCAGACTTTTTTACCTCATCAATAATCTTCTCTGAACCTAGATCTAATAGTGTTTTTGTGTCCTGCCAAACCACACGCTCTTTTGCTTCATTTAAAAAAGGGCTTTTTTTACCATCCAAATTAGTAAATATCTTATCTTGCTCCTTTAGCATAAATTACCTCAAGATTCCCATAATTTTAATATACAAAACTCTCTGTTTTTATACTAGAGAATTTTTCCTAAAGAAAACCATAGGAACCAAAAAATTTAGCTAACATGCTTCCCAGAATTTATGCCTTCAACAACTGGTTTTTCCAATTCAGTTTTTACTTTTTCTTTCCACTGTGTTTGTTCTTCATCTTTTGAGTTCAAGTTTTTTATTTCTTTCTGATACTGTTCTTTATATAGATGGGAGCTAAAAAACCAAGTTTGGGGATTTTTAGGTTGACAACTTTTTCCTCCATTATATTTAAATAAAAAATCGTTTGTATTGTATAAATCATGACCCTTATATTTAATGCATTTTAGATTACGCATGAAAAATGTATCTACGCCATTTCGCGTGCATGATTCACCTATTTCTCTAGATACTTTTTCTTTGCTCAAATCTATTATATCTCTTGCTATGCTTGGATTACTGATTGCAATGAAATCATTATTGGCATGATACTTCATAAGACTTTGATAAATTTTATCCGAACAATACTCTAATAATACACCTCTAGAAATTGTGACATTTTTGCTAAGAGTGGCTTTTACTGTTTCTAAATTATCGAAATCCATATATATACCACCCTTGGATTTTGTAAATTGTTCTAAAATGGCAAGAGCAATCATTCTAAAAGTGTCTATTTCATCAGCAAAGTAAGTTCTTCTGTTACTTTTATTACTGTCATTAATCGGCATATTATACATATCTTTATAATATTGCTTAATACTTTCTATACTTTCACCATCAATTTTCCATCCTTTATCTACCTCATTCCAGTCATAATCATGTAGATCTGCTACATGCACTTCCTTTACTGCTTTTAGTTGACTCCTTAATTCTTCTACTTGACCTGGTAAAAACCCAGGACCGTTTATTACTAAGTAAATATCTCTATCTTCATTGTACTTTAATTTCTGGTTTTTTAGTATTTTTAAATAATTGAATCTGCTATTTTTACCATCTGGCAATGATGCACCCTTTTCTTTTGGCACCCAAGTAACTATTATTGGAGCATTATTTGGTAATTTTGGGGCTTCAATAAGTTTTCTGTTAAGCTCATATCCTATTTTATCATCAGTAGATAAAGTTGATGGATTTGTTTTATTCATTTCTGAAATTAAAATTTGCTTCATTTCAGAAGAACAAACTAGATGCATAGACGTAAGGTATGCACCACTACAACTATGATCCATATCTACAGAATGAATATTAGCACCTGCTTCAAGAAGAACATTCACCACTTCTATATTATTACTTTCAATGGCTACATGTAAAGAAGTCCATTTAAATCCATAAAATTTAGTATTAATACCAGCATCAACGTAAGCATTAACATCAGCTCCTTCTTTAATAAGTTGTTTAATTTTCTTTAAATCATTCCTTTTTACAGAATAAGATAACCGTCCATTTAAATTTCTTGTATCCATATATCTATGATTAATACTTATCTATATATTATGACAAATAATATCGACTATAATCAATAGCAAAATATCATTGACTACTGCG
>NZ_JAZHPY010000007.1:0-19184 GCF_036711655.1 Wolbachia endosymbiont of Pentidionis agamae
CCATTCTATACTTTATCTTAGAATGGGATCCTTAGATAGTAATGTCAATGCTTGTTTTAAAGTTTTTTGTACTACACCTGGTCGTTTAATGCTTTGGGAGATTTTTCCTAGACATAAAGATTTGAGCTTTGATTTAATCAATCAAGTTTTAACAGTAAAGGAAATAACTAATATAGTAGATTTAGTATATAGAAATTGTGGACAAGATATAACTGTGGTGTTTTCTGATAAGCTAATGGTGCTTGGTTTTGAGTATGCTACACTTTCCGGCACTTCTTTTGGTCGCTATGATATGGTTGTTCCTGAAACTAAATCCAAGCATATCAATAATGCAATAAATGAAATCAAGAAATTCTCTGCTCAATATCAGGATGGTTTAATCACTAAAAGTGAAAGATACAATAAAGTTATTGATGAATGGTCTAAGTGTACAGATATAGTAGCAAGTGATATGTTGAAGACAATGTCTGAATGTAGTAGTGATGGTAAGCTCAATTCTATTATCATGATGGTTAATTCTGGTGCCAGAGGTTCTATTGCACAGTTAAAACAGCTTGCAGGGATGCGTGGTTTAATGACTACACCTTCTGGTGAAATCAAAGAAACCGCTGTTGTTTCCAATTTTCGTGAGGGTTTAAGTGTTTTCGAATATTATGATTCAGCTCCTGGTGCACGTAAGGGTATAACTGATAGCTCTATTAAAACTGCAAGTGCAGGGCACTTAACTCGTCGTTTAGTAGATGTTGCTAAGGATTGTACAATTCGCACTTATGATTGTGGTACAAAAAATGGTTTGATTGTTAGAGCTGTTATAGAAGGTGGAGCTATTGTTGCATCTTTAGAGAGTGTTGTGCTTGGTAGAGTTGCTGCAAATGATATATGTAATCCTGTAACAAAAGAACTGTTAGTGAAATCAGATGAATTGATTAATGAAGATAAGGTTAAACAAATAAATATTGCTGGATTAGATATTGTGAGAATTAGATCTCCTTTAACATGTGAAATGAGTGAAGGTATATGTTCTTTATGTTATGGTAGGGATCTTGTAACTGGTAAAATTGTATCAGTAGGCGAGGCTGTTGGTGTCATAGCTGCTCAATCTGTTGGGGAACCTGGTACACAGTTAACAATGCGCACCTTCCATATAGGTGGAATAGTTACTAGAGGTAGTGAGTCTTCTAACGTTATTGCTTCAATCAGTGCGAAAATAAAATTAAACAATCGCAATATTATTGTTGATAAAAATGGGTGTAAGGTTGTTATGAGTCGTTCTTGTGAAGCAGTATTTATTGATAATATGGGAAATGAAAAATTGAAACATGGTATACCTTATGGTGCTAGACTTTTTGTAGATGATGAGGAATCAGTAAAAGTTGGTGATAGAATTGCAGAATGGGATCCGCACACACTGCCTATCATTACAGAAAAGACAGGTGTAGTATCTTATCAAGATTTAAAAGAAGGGATTTCGCTAAGTGAAGTTATAGATGAATCAACTGGTATTTCAAATAGAGTAGTGATTGATTGGAAATTAAGTTCAGCTGGAGCTAGTTTACGTCCTAGAATAGTATTGCTTGATGATGATGGTAAAGTTATGATACTTGCTAGTGGTGTTGAAGCATGTTATTTTATACCAGTAGGTGCAATACTTAACGTAAAGGATGGTCAAAAAATTTATGCTGGTGATATCATTACTAGGACTCCTAGGGAATCTGTAAAAACTCGCGACATTACAGGAGGTTTACCAAGAGTTATAGAATTATTTGAAACACGTAAAATGAAAGAACATGCTATAGTGAGTGAAGTAGATGGTTATGTAGAATTTTCCGAAAAAGATCGTAGAGGTAAGCGTGTTATATTAGTACGTCCTGTGGATAATCAGATTGTACCTATAGAATATTTAGTGCCAAGAAGTAAGCATTTAATAGTTAGTGAAGGTGATTTTGTACGTAAGGGTGATTTATTAATGGATGGTAACCCTGATCTTCATGATATTCTGCGTGTTATGGGAGTTGAAGCTTTAGCACATTATATGATATCTGAAATACAGCAAGTTTATAGATTACAAGGTGTGCTTATAGATAATAAGCATCTTGAAGTGATATTAAGACAGATGCTACAGAAGGTGGAAATTACAAATCCTGGTAGTACTATGTATCTTATTGGAGAAACTGTTGATAAGCGAGAGGTTGATAAGAAAAATAATTCTATTATTAACTCCGGCAAAGAGCCTGCTACTTATGTCCCTATATTACAGGGGATCACTCGTGCAAGCCTTACAACTAATTCATTTATATCTGCTGCTTCCTTTCAAGAAACAACAAAAGTCCTTACTGATGCTGCATTTTGTGGTAAGGATGATTTTTTAACTGGGCTGAAGGAAAATGTTATTGTAGGAAGATTAATTCCTGCAGGTACTGGTTTATTAATGAATAAGATAAAGGCATTAGCACTCAATGAAGATGAAAGCAATTATTCAAATTACTTTGATATTGAAAAGTATGATGAACAGAGTTTTAAAAAGAATAAAGTATGTGAAGAAGAGAAGGTAGGTTAAATTAAGAGTCGAGAGTATCATTATTTAAGTAGCTATAGTTTTGTAGTGTTGCATAAAATTCGTTGCTCTTAAGTACTTACCAGGTTCTTTTATAAGTTATGAGTAAAGTACTTGCTTGTTGATTGTAGTATACTATTAATAGTATTCATGTATAATTGTATTATTGAATATTGAATTAATTAATATGGTGTTATCTAGCATTGAACTCAGATCCTTTATAAGGAAGTTAGTTTCGTTATTAGATGAAGTAGTTATTAAGGAGCCTAATATTAGTACTGACGATATAGATTTTATTAGAAAAGAAGTAGAGAAATTTAAAAATAGACCAGAGAAATATTCAGAACAAATAATAGATTTAGAAGTATATAAGTCAAATAGAGATAGTTAAATGACATTGGGAATAATTTTCAGCATTTGAAAAATGGTTTAAAAGATAATGACAATAAGGTATTATTTTTAAAGATATTTAAGAATTTATGTAGAATAGATGATGTTGGGAATGATAGGATTAATATATTAAAAAGTACACTTGAAGAAATTATTGAATATGGAAAAAAAGAGCATAATAAGGTAAAACAAGAAGAAACTAAGGAAGTATATGTAGGTAAATATGTAAATAATGAACAGCTTGATAGAGAGTTTAGAACAATTGTTGATGAAGTAACGAAGGATCATAGTAAAGAGAAACAAAAAAATATATTATGGAAAGTAGGTGGTGAGAATGAAATTAATCAAGAAAAAGGAAGTGATGGACTAGAAAGAGCTTCTATAGAAGTTTCCAATGGTAAAAAAAATAGTTTAAAAGAAAATGTTAAAGATTTTATAAAAAAAACTGTAAGGGAAATAGTACGTAGAACCAATTGGAAACAAAATATTAATGTTGTTTTAAATGGAGTAGTAAAAGAGAAACGTGAAATTGTAAAAGATATTATTAAAGATTATCATAAGCTTAATCAAGATAATAAAAATAATTTTAAAAACAGCGTAGAAAATCAAGATATTATTGATGCATTATCAACAACAAAAAAAATAAATCCAACTAGAGGTAAAGTAGAAAAAGCTTCTGAAGCGTTTAATGAAACAAAAATTGATGATCTAATGAAGATTAATGAAAGATGTAAGGAATTGAAAAAGAATCAGAAAGAATCTAAAAAACCAAATACAAAATTAGATAGTACTCAATATCAAAAAAATAAACAATCTAAAAATATAAGTCGATAGTTTATCTTTAATTAATAATTAGCGTATATAATTTCAGTGTAGACAATTAATTGGGAGGTTAAAAATGGTTGAAAACAATAACAATGATAGTAGATCAGTAAGTTTTACTAGTTCTAGCAATTCTACTTATTCTCGTAAAGAAATTGGAAAAGAAATAAAAGAGAATAGAGAAGAATTTAAGCAAAAAAGTAACGAACAAGAAAAAATTGAACAAGCTAGGAAAAAGATTGAGAAAATTTTAGGAAAAGATGCTTTGAAAAACTTAGGTCATTTTTTATTTGTTAAGAATAATATTGAAGCGTCTAAATTGGTTGGAATAATTAATAAAAGTGACGATAAGGATCTTTTTATAGCCTATGATGGGTTGAGAAAAATATTAAATAGTGAGGAGATTATTGGTGCTAAAAGCATTAATGATGAACTGTCAAAACTAATAGAAGAAGCTAAAAAAGAAAGAACTTTTAACGTTGAAAAAGCAAGAGTGATAGCTAAAAGAATAAAAAGTGGGGAAAAAGTGTCAGAAGTTCTTAAAGATGAATGGGGTAAGATAGACAAAGCTGGGAAGGCTTTAATGGTTCCTATTGCTGGTGTGCTAGCTACACTGTTCGCTGCTGGTGCTGCTATAATTGCACCTATTGTAGGTGTATCTTATGGCGTTAAGAAAGGAGCTGAAGGGATAGCTGGTGCTGCTAAAAAAGGGAAAGATGCTATTGATAAACGTACTGAAGAGAAAAGACAGAAACTAGCAGACACAAAAAAAGATCTAGTAGATTTTAATACTGGAGAGAAAGATTTATTGGCAAAGTATCTGATAGATCTTTCTGTTTCTGAGAAAAAGCTAAAAATTCTTGAAGTTGCTATGAAACAAAATCCAGATTTAAAAGATCTTTTAAATGGAGAATTTAAATCAATAAAAGAATATATTATTGCTAAAAGCGATAAACTAGAAAAACAGAAAGAGTTTAATGACGTATTAAATAATTTGAATGAAGAAAAAGCTAAAAAATTGATAGACTTGATAAATGACATTAAATCACAAGAAGAGACAGGGTATTTTAAGTCATTAAAAAATTTAGTTGCTTATAACTTCGTAACTCATATAAAATCGATATTTTCTAACAAAATTACTACTAAAAATACAGATGCAAACAAAGCATTTTTTAGGAATATTGAACAAGATGAATCTAAACAAAAGTTTGGTTTAGTGGAAAAGTTTGTAGATATTTATTCTAAGCTTCATAAAGAAAATAAAGAGGAATTTAGAAAAATGTTTTCTGAAGATGCAAATAAAAGAAATGATGATTTAACCTCAACCTTTATTACTCCTGAGTTAGATGATGTTCGTAAAAAAATTATAAAGGAAAACATTACACTTTCATCACTCGATGACAAAGATCCAAAACCAGAGAAAGTGAAAGAATTAGCTGATAATTTTAACAAATTAGATATATCAGATATGAAAAATCTTATTGAAACAGGTGAAGGTTTATTGAAAGTGCAAGCGCAAGAGAAACCTCATACACAAAAAAGTAATGTTGAATTAGAAGAATTGAATAATCAAAAAGGACATGGTACTCCTTAAAGTAGATAGGTTATAATTCAAAACCGTACTATTGATTTTTTATTTCAATTAACTAAACTCTAATTATTGTTAATAATTAGTGGTACAGGTAAGTGAGGCTAATTCCAGATAATATCAACATAAAATTCACTAAGTATAAAAAAATTACTTTATGTATTAGTATTATCTTTATAATTCTTTCTATTTCATTAATTTTCTTTAGAGGAGTAAATTTAGGACTGGATTTCACAGGCGGTATACTAATAGAAATTCGGTCTAAAAGTATTTCTATTCCTGAATTAAATACTGAGTTAAAACGAAGAAATATCGTAGCTGAGATTGTTAGATCAGATAAAGATTTAATCATACGTTTTAAAGATGGAAAAAGAATAGGAGAGGTAAAAGATTTATTAGAAAAAAAACTCGATAAATCTGTTGTTTATCGTAAGATTGATTACGTTGGCCCGCAAGTAAGTGCAAAACAGATTATAAGTGGAGTATTTGCTATGCTGTTTGCACTAGTAGGTATGTTTTTCTATATTTGGTTTAGATTTGACTGGAAATTTGGATTTGGTGGTGTATTGGCACTTATTCACGATGTTATATTGTCTATAGGTTTCATTAGTCTTACTGGTATTGAATTTAATATTTCGTCAATTGCCGCTCTTCTAACCATTATCGGGTACTCAATTAATGATACTATGGTTATATATGATAGGATCAGGGAATACATTAAAGAAGGAGAGGTAAATAGCACTATAATAGACACAAGTATTAATTCTACATTATCACGTACTATATTAACTTCATGTACTACACTCCTTGCAGCTTTACCTCTTATACTAATATGTAAAGGTATTGTGAGGGATTTTAGTTTAGTCATATTTTTCGGTATTTTAGTTGGCACTTATTCTTCCATTTTTATATCTTCTCCTATTTTAACATATAAAAAAAATGACATATAAAACACTGAATTTACATTTAGTTTCTGATTCAAGTGGAGAGACTGTTGTTGCAGTTGCAAAAGCAGCGCTCAAGCATTTTAGTTCTGTGGAAGTTGTTGAATATGTTTGGTCTTTTATTAATCAAAAAGAACAAATTAGAAATGTTTTAGAGAAGATAAAAAGTAAGTCTAATGAACGTAATTTTGTAATATGTACTGTTACTGATGATAAAATTAGAGAATATTTAAAAAATGGTTGTGCAATTTTAAAGGTTCCATATGTAGCTATATTATCTCATATTATGAGAGAAATTTCTTCTTATCTAAATATTCAGAAGGACTCAAATCTCAATTTGCACACTGAAATAAATTACGAATACTTCCGTAGGATTGAGGCAATTAACTATACGATTAATCATGATGATGGGCAAAGTACTTGGGATATTGATGAGACAGATGTTGTTCTGATTGGAGTTTCACGTACATCAAAATCTCCTACTAGTATGTATTTAGCTTATCGCGGCTATAAGGTTGCAAATGTTCCCTTTATTTATTCTATACCTTTAAACATTGATATAAATAAAATGAAGGATAAGCTTGTTGTGGGGTTAACAATAGATATAGCGAGGCTTATAGAAATACGTAAAAGTAGGCTTATTTCTATAAATGATAAGAATAATAATTTATATGTTAATTATGAGAAGGTAGAACGAGAAATTAAGGAAGCTAGCTATTTTTTTTTCCGGAATAAGTGGCCTATTATTGATGTAACACAAAAATCTATAGAAGAAATTGCAGCAATGATTATTCAATTGTTTAATAAAATACAGCCTAGCAAAGCAGAAATTCTAGTTTGACTAATTATAATAAAACATTTAAAATGTAAAAATTCTAGGTTTTGAATATGAAAATTAAAAGTTCTATAAAGTCTTACCGTGCTAGGGATAAAAATTGTAAAGTTGTGAAAAGGTGGGGCAGAATATATGTTTTGAACAAAGTAAAGCCACGGTGTAAAGCTCGCCAAGGTTCTTAATTAATGGAGTTCTGCATTCTCTCTATAAAATTACCTTTTCTTGTCATTTAGAGTGATTTCGTAGAAAGGTAGCATATTTTGAGTTTATTTAATAGTTTACGTGTTGGGTTATTGAAAACCTCTTCTTTTATCAGTGATAGGATGAGGGGTATTCTTTCAAATAGTAAGGAATTAAATAGCGATACTCTGGAAAAGTTGGAGGAGTTATTAATTAGTATGGATATAGGTGTTCATACCTCTGGATTAATAGTTAAGAAGTTAGCAAACATTAAGCTTGGCAAGGAAGTTGAATTTAGTTCAATAGAGCAACATCTAGCTCAAGAGATAGAAAGGATTTTAAATCCAGTTGTACAGCCAATAATCTTGAAAGGTAATCCACATGTCATTTTAATGTGTGGAGTTAATGGTAATGGCAAAACTACTACTGCTGGTAAACTTGCATATAAATACCGTAAAATTGGAAAAACTGTAATGCTTGCTGCATGTGATACGTTTCGTGCTGCTGCTTATGAGCAGCTAAATATTTGGGCAGAACGTGCAGATTGTTCAATAATAACAGGAGAATATGGTGCAGATTCTGCAAGTATAGCTTATAAAGCTGTTAATAAGGCAATTGAAAATAAAGTTGATGTTTTGCTGATTGATACAGCTGGAAGATTGCAAAATAATGTTAATCTTATGGAAGAATTATCTAGAATGTGTAGAATTATAAAAAAGCTAGATAATGCTGCTCCTCATGATTCTATACTAGTATTAGATGCAACTACAGGACAAAATGCTTATAGTCAATTGGAAATATTTAATAAAATGGTTGATATTAGTGGATTGATTATAACTAAACTTGATGGTAGTGCGAAAGGCGGTGTAGTGGTAGGGTTAGCACAGAAGTATAATGTAAAGTTATATGCTGTTGGAATAGGTGAAGGTATAGATGATTTAAAAGAATTTACTGCTAGAGATTTTGCTGAAGCCTTAGTTGCGAAAAACTAAACATTGTATATATAATTTTACTACTATCAAATTTTTGAAATGTTTATCTTAATACCGACAAAGCTTATTTCTTTTTTTAAGAGAGTATTACCGTTTTTGAGTATAAAATGTCTTGCATGTTTTTTTATAGGTATAAGTTATTCTTTGTTTTTATCTCCAGAGGATTATAAGCAGGGAGAAGTTGTTCGCATTATGTACCTTCATGTACCTTCTGCTTGGCTTTCTCTTGGAATATATAGTTTAATTGCATTTTTCAGTTTTATTTCATTAGTATGGAACAATGCATGTGCAAGTATTCTTGCACGTGCAGCTGCGCCCACAGGAATAGTTTTTTCTGCTGTATGTTTAATAACTGGTAGTATCTGGGGGAAGGGAACATGGGGTGCTTGGTGGGTCTGGGATGCAAGACTTACTACAATGTTAATATTGTTTTTTCTTTATTCTGGATATATTTTACTTTGGAGCTTTTTTGACAATAAAGCTAGAGCTGAAAAGTCATCAGCACTATTCGCAATTTTTAGTGCTATAAACATCCCTATAGTAAAATTTTCAGTAGATTTATGGGCCACTCTTCATCAACCTGCAAGTATTTTAAGAAGAGGTGGTATTGCTATTGAGAGTTCTATTCTGCTGCCACTAATAATAATGCTTTTATTTTTTACAATCTTTTTTCTCATAACATGGATATTAAATTTTTTTTATTTTATTAATTCATATAGAATAAAAAGAGAAATTAGTATGCGTTATTAGATATTTATGGGAGTTAGTTCTAGGCTGAGGCAAGAAATAAAATGGGTTTTTGGTTGCATGGAATAAAGAGCAAGAGTAGAAAAATGTGAACTAAACAACCATGATGATAAAATTTTTGCCAATAAATTCCTATCAAGTGGCAGAAAACCTACTCGTATATCCGGTATTACAACTACTAAACTTACCGTAATATATTACCAATCCTACAAAAATTTTTTGCATGTCTTTAAAAAATCTTGATTTCATACTCTATGCAGTCAAAAAAGCTTCTATTTCTAAGCTTTACTTCATTGATTAATCCATAATTTAGGTCTCTATCATTTTTTATATGAAAAATATATATAAACCCCAATGCTGATAGGAATAGTGAATATATATATCATACTTAGGATTGGAAGTGTAATCCAAGGTTTACTTATAAGAAACGTTATTAATATTCCAAAGAGCAATACAAAAATATAAGACAAATGTCGTGGAATATAAATATATTTTGCAGAAAAAGTCGGTATATTGTTAACTGAGAAAAATGAAATAAATAAGAAATAAAAAGCTGTGTTTTTTAAGTTGAAAAATTGCTCTAGTAAAATGAAATATTCACTCTCCTGAGATTGAAAGGTAATAATAATTGGCATCAGAGAAATTAATGCACCTACTGGAGCAGGAATGCCAGAAAAAAAAAACTTTTTCCAATACAGTTGATCTGAATTTAACAAAACATTAAATCTTGCAAGCCTTATAGAAATGCATATAACGTATATCATTACTAATATCCATCCTATAACTTTAATTTCTTTTAACTTCCAAAAATATAAAAGGAATGCTGGTGCTACACCAAAATTTAGGAAATCTGCAAAAGAATCGAGTTGAGCGCCAAAATCACTAGTTAATTTAAAAATCCTAGCTATTCTACCATCCATACCATCTATAATTGATGCAATTACAATAAAAAGTACTGCAAATTCCCATTGTTCATTGAATGTAAACTTAAGTGAGGTGAGCCCTGAACATAGACCAAGTAATGTTATAAAATTTGGAAACAATCTAGCAAGAGGTAATAACTTCTTGCTATTTTCAACATCATTCATATTACTTCAAAAACAAGCTTTTTAGCACCTTCATTGCTTAAGTTGCCTATGATCGTTTCTCCACCAACTACAGTTTGCCCTTCTGAGACTAAAATTTCTAAATTACTTGGAATATAAATATTTACTCTGCTACCAAATCTTATTATTCCAAATCTTTCACCTGCTTTTACATCTTGAGATACTTTTAAGTTGCAAACAATACGACGTGCTATAAATCCTGCTATCTGCTCTACAATAATTTCTTGCCCATCTTGATGTTCGATTACAATAACCTGCTTCTCATTTTCATTGCTTGATTTATTATTTGCTGCAGAAATAAATTTGCCTTTTCTATACTCCATTTCTTTTATTATGCCGTATATTGGAATACGGTTAACATGTACGTTTAAAACACTTAAGAATATGCTAATGCATGTAAATTTTTCATCTCTACCTAATGATTGGTGATTAACCTGCTCAATTTTTAAAATTGTACCATCAGCAGGGCTTAATATTAAGTTTTCATCTTTTGGAACTGATCTTGCTGGATCACGAAAAAAATAAACACATAACAGTGTTGGAAATAAGCATGTAACGCCGAATCCCCAAGATATAGAAAATGCTATGCATGATATTATAAAGGCAGAGATAATAAAAATATAACCTTCTTTATTTACATTAGGCAAACTAAAACACATAATTTAGTAAATTCATAACTTGCTTATTAGCTTATCACTTAAGTTATATAACGAAAAGTTTTTTCTTATGGAGATGTTTAAAAATCAACCCTCTTGCAGATAAAATTTTGAAGCTTATAATATATGAATTTAATTATCAAGTTATGTCTACCTTTCAAATTATTAAGGCACCGAGTCCAATATTAAGTTCATATTGTACAGAGGTAACAAAAATTAATAATGAAAATGAAATAAAAAAAAGAAAAGAGCTTGCAGATAAAATGCTAAGAACTATGCAAAAATCTGGTGGCATTGGCCTTGCTGCTCCACAAGTTGGTATACTTGAAAGAATGTTTGTAATTCACATTCAGGGAGATGACAAAAACGAAATACCTGGTTATAATTCCACATGTGATCCTCTGTGCATTATTAATCCACGAATTATAGAGCTATCGAAAGAGAAAATTAATCTACCTGAAGGCTGCTTATCAGTGCAAGAAGTGGGTAATCAAATTATGATAATACGGCCTAAATATCTTACTATGGAATATTTTGATTGTAATGGGAAAGAACAATCACTCAAGGCAGATGGATGGCTTGCAAGATGTATTCAGCATGAGTTGGACCATCTAAATGGCATATTGTTTATACAACATTTACTTCGTTACCTTTAAATGTTTATTGTTCCTCTTATGAGAAGTTTAAAATAATTATCCTTGTTATGTCAGGTTTAGAACATGTACATCAAGAGATTTATATTTTTCTTTCACTTCATCTTTTTTTATGAGCTAATTAAAGTTACAATAAAATTATTACATTGTCACTTTATAATGCGGTAGAATATGAAAGAGAAGTTTATATATTACTTTAGTCAACATAAGTGTGAAGGTAACAAGGAAATGGTAAGTCTCCTTGGGGGAAAGGGAGCTAGTCTAGCTGAGATGTGTAATATTGGTATTTCTGTGCCCCCAGGGTTTACTATTTCTACTTTCGCTTGCAAGATGTATTACCAGAATGGTAGATTGCCTGATGATGAAATCAGAAATTACATAAAAATGCTTGAAAATGAAATTGGGTGTAAGTTTGGTGATCCAAGAAATCCTTTATTAGTTTCTATAAGATCTGGTAGTGTAAATTCAATGCCAGGAATGCTTGATACGATCTTAAATGTTGGTTTAAATGACGAAACTGTTGTTGGGCTTGCAAAAAAAAGTGGTGAACGTTTTGCTTATGATAGTTACTGTCGCTTTATTAGTATGTACTCTAATGTTGTATTACAGTTGGATCATAATTTATTTCAAAGTGTTATAGAGAATGCACAGCATGAAAAAAGAGTAAAAGGTTTAGCTGATCTTGATATTAGCATATTAAAAGGTATAGTGAGTGATTTTAAAGAAATAGTGTATAAAAACACGGGTAAACACTTTTCACAAAACGTTGATGAGCAGTTATTAAGTTCAGTCCAAGCAGTGTTTGCATCTTGGAAAAATGACAGAGCAATTTCTTATAGAAAAATACATAATATTTCTGAGGATCTTGGTACTGCAGTAAATGTTCAAGCAATGGTCTTCGGTAATTTAAATAATAATTCTGCTACTGGTGTGGTATTTACACGCAATCCTTCAACAGGTAAAAAAAAGTGTTTTGGTGAATTTTTGATCAATGCTCAAGGTGAAGATGTAGTTTCTGGTAGTTATACCCCTTTGCCGATTAATGGAGATCAAGAAAACACAATGGAAAAGTTAATGCCAAATGTACATGAAGAACTGTGTCGGCTGTGTGAAAAACTTGAAAGACATTATAGGGATATGCAAGATATAGAATTTACTGTGCAAGATGATGAATTGTGGATCTTACAGACAAGGTCTGGTAAACGGACTGCCGAAGCTGCTATGCGACTAGTTGTTGATATGGTAAATGAAGGAGTAATTACAAAAGAAGAGGGAAGACTGAGAATTGATCCGAAAACTTTTGATAACATGTTGCATACTGTTCTTGATATGAGCAGTGATCAACAGGTAATAGGGAAAGGGCTACCTGCTTCTCCAGGAGTTGCATCAGGATGTGTTGTCTTTAATACACGTGATGCTGAAATAGAAGTAGGTCATGGGAAAAAAGTGATTTTAGTACGTAGAGAAACTAGTCCTGAGGACATAAATGGGATGAATGCTGCAAGCGGAATAATAACAGCAAGGGGAGGAATGACGTCGCATTCTGCCGTTGTTACGCGTGGCATGGGAAAACCTTGTATTTGTAGTGTAAATGGACTTTATATTGATAAAGATGAAACTTTTTTTTCTGTAGGAAAAATTAAGGTAAGTAAAGGTGAGCCAGTTACAATTAATGGTAGTACAGGAGAGGTGATGCTTGGAATTCTACCTACAATCTTACCAGAATTATCTCGTGAGTTTGAGATTATGATGAATTGGGTAGATGAAATAAAAACAATGAAGGTGAGAGCAAATGCTGATACGCCAGAGGATGTAAAAATTGCTGAGAAATTTGGCTCTGATGGCATAGGTTTATGCCGCACAGAACATATGTTTTTTGCACATGACAGAATTGAATTTATTCAAAAATTAATCATAGCAGATAATCAAGATGAAAGAATCAGTGCATTAAATAAGTTAGAAGATATGCAAAAATCTGACTTTAAAGAAATATTTTTTATTATGAAAGACAAAGAAGTTACTATTCGTTTACTTGATCCACCTTTACATGAATTTTTACCTAACAACCAATCTGCTATAAAAAAGGTAGCTGAATTGCTTAATAAGTCAGCCGAATCAGTACAAGCTAAAGTAGCACAGCTTTCAGAAAAGAATCCTATGCTTGGTCATCGTGGTTGTAGGCTTGCAATTTCTTATCCTGAAGTGTATAGGATGCAGATTAGAGCAATATTAAAAGCTGCAAGTGAGATACAAAAAGAGCAGGGTTTAGAGATAAAGCCTGAGATTATGATACCTTTTATTATGAGTGAAAGGGAGCTAGAATTGATATGCCAATTAGCACAGAAGGAATCTGAGCAATTTAATGTAAAATACTCAATTGGGACTATGATAGAGTTGCCCAGAGCTGCGCTAATAGCTGATAAGTTAGCAAAACATGCTGAATTTTTCAGTTTCGGTACTAATGACTTAACACAAACAACTATGGGACTTTCACGGGACGATTCGGTGAATTTTCTAGATGCATACAAGGAGAACGGCATATTTGAAAGTGATCCATTTGAGGTACTTGATTTTGAAGGAATAGGTGAATTAATAAAGATAGCAGCTCACAGAGGAAAAAAAACCCGTCAAGAAATTAAGATAGGAATATGTGGGGAGCATGGTGCAAATCCAGAATCTATAGGTTTCTTTATTGGTCTAGGTTTAGATTACGTTTCATGTTCTCCTTATAGAATACCAGTTGCAAAGTTAGTTGCAGCGCAAAAAAGCATTAAATCAAATCATTTGATGGAGGCTGATAATGATTTTCTTCAGTAGTTTGTTTAAGTAATAAATTATGATCATGCTCAGTAGCTAATTGTTCAATCTTGAGTAAAGATGAATTCTCATCTTTCTGCGTTCCAAATAACCATGATATAAGATCAAAAAAAGCTGATGTAAATTCTTTTACTAGTATGACAAAAACATCAATTATATTTTGTGGTTTATTATGGTCTACATAATCTTCATTATCTGTATTAGGTTGACCTTTGTAGGATGAATGATTTGTTTTTTCAACTTCTCGCCCAACAAGGTTTGCTATAAGTTCAGTATCTACGTTTTTTATACTTTTTATAGTTTCATTTTCTGTAAATCTATTCTGAAATACATGACCTAATTCATGACCTAAAATGAAGTCCATGCCGCTTGTTTTATAGGTTAATACTTTATAATTATCCGTTACTCCTAATATTATAGAACTTACATCTTGACCATTGTCATAATCTAGATTAAGCAGATTATTATATTTTACGTAATCATTCCTATTGTTAAAGATATAAATATTTATATCTGATTTATCTAGAAAATATGTAGGCTCATCAATACAAAAATGACTTTTAAATGCATCATAGGCATTTTGGGTATCTATTTTAATTTGGTCTTGCTCACTTTGTGAAAGAGAATCAAATCTTACAGTTACGTTTATATGTCTGTATTTAAAATTTAATGTATCCGGCAGTATTGTATTTATTTTTTTTTGTTCGTCTGTATTAAGTCGTTTTGATTTTGAAGTTTTATATATACTGTGATTATACCTAGGTTCAGTATATACAGGTAATTTGGGAATTTGGGTGATTATCTTTTTATTATCATAGAAATAAATATTGGAATTAATGATCTCATATCTACTGATAGATTTTCCACAAATTCCATCATTTCTACAGTCATGATACCTAGACCACACTTACTTTTACTTATCAAAACTTAATACACTGGTTATTACGGTAGAAGAGATAATAATTACTTAATTTCAAGTAAACAGAATTCTTTATAGGTTATAGTTGTTTAGTTTCTTTAAATAATTCATGGCAATTTCAGTATCACTAAACTTGTAGGTGTTATTACGGATAATTTGAGTTACTTCATGTCCTTTTCCTGCAATGAGTAATATCATACCTTCATTATACGCAATATCTATTCCTCCCTCTATAGCTTTTTTTCTACATCCTATTTCGAGTGCAGTAGGGCAATTTAATAAAATATTATTACGGATTTTTGCTGGATCCTCATTACGAGGATTATCATCAGTAATAATTACTTTGTCTGCATACTTTTGTGCTACATTACCCATTTCATAACGCTTGTACTTATCACGATTTCCACCACACCCAAATACTAATATTATTCTCTTTCTAAAATGCCATTTTAATGACAATAGAACTTGTCTTAGTGCTTCTGCAGAGTGTGCATAATCTATGAACGTAAAAGAATTTACTCTCTCCATTCTTCCTGGCGGAGAAATAAGTTTATTTATGCATATTTCTTTATAAGAGACTCCAGAGGAAATGATTATTCCAATGGCACACAGCAAATTATAGGCCTGAAACTTTCCTAATACAGGAAAAAATACATTAAGGATTCTATTATAAATTTTTATTATTAAATATTGACCGTTTTGAGTAGGTGTTTGTTTTAATAAAGTAATATTACTATTTTTCTTACCATAAGTAATAATTTTATTACCACGCTTTTTAGCTATATCAAACAGCACACTAAATTCATCAGTGTGTGTATTTAATATAGCTACTCCTTCTTCTGATAAAATTTCACAAAATAGTCTTTTTTTAGCTTCAAAATATTTATTGATATTTTTATGATAATCCAAATGTTCAGATGAAAGATTAGTGAAGGCAGCAATATTTACTTTTAGTCCATGTATCCTATGCTGAGCAAGTCCATGACTTGAAGCTTCTAGTACAAGATGTTCTATACTTTCTTTATTGATCTTACGTAATGCAGGATAAAGTTCACATTGGTCTGGGGTAGTAAGAATATCACTACAGATCTTTCTTTCGGTGTTGATGTGTATTCCAAATGTTCCAACGGATGCTGCTTTATAACCTGCATGCTGCCACATCTGATAACAAAAATCTACTACTGATGTTTTACCATTTGTACCTGTTACAGCAGCAGAATATTTAGGGCATCTGAACCTATGAAACGTGCTAACTATATCAGTATATATTTTCTGAGGATTAGGATGAAAGACAAAAGCTTTTCTTATTGTATGAAACATGAAAAAAGAAATAATCCTATTAAGTTTTTTATGAATAGTGCGAAACACTTTTGACTTTAACATTGAGGCGTTTTTCCGATTCATAGAGATCGAAGTCCTTCTATTCTAGTGAATAAATTGGTAAATATAGAGATACAGTCAATAATGACATTGTATACTTTTTTTTACTACCTTTTAGTTATTTTTTAGTTTCATGAGGAAGTCTAGTAATATTTTTTTTTGATCTGCTAATAGCAAATGTTTTTGAGTGATCTGTTTTGCTTGACTAAAATGCTAATTAAGGCTATAATAAATCAATATTAGTGTTGAGGTAAAATATGGTAGTAGCATTAAATCTAGAGCAACTTAAGGATTCTGCAGAAGCAATATATAATAGTTACTTGCTGTTATATAAGTTAAATAATCTAAATGTTGATAAAGGGAGGTCTCTGAAAGAAGTGATTTCTACAGCAATTTGTGCTAATAGTCAACAAGCAAAGTTTGAAGTAGATGGAAAGGAATACGAAATTGAAATAATTAAAAATGAAGATAGTAGTTACAATATTAATGTTTTAAAAGCAAGTGACAAACCAGAAGTAAAAGAGGTACAAAAATATACTGATGAAGAAGTTATGAGCCTATGGGCAGGTAGTGAAGTTTCTGTGGAAATGGATCAAGATAATAAATTGGCATTTTTTGTGAATTTACATGATAGATCAAGAAAGCAAACTTTAAAAGTAGGTGGACGTGGTAAAATGATTCCATCTGAAATGCGCTTTTTTTATTTTTATAAGGTAATAGAACTACTTAAAAATATAAAAGTGGAAACGAAGGAAATTACGTTTGATGAACTATCAAAACACTTAAGATTAGCAGATAATATAGCAACTGGTTCAGGAAAAACTGGTGATATAGCGCTTATTAAATTATTATGCTACCTTGAAAATATTAGTTGTGTTGTAGCAGTGCCAAATCAATCACTTGTAGCACAATCCATCAAATTTGATAGAGAATTTTTACCTGATCAAGTTTGCGAAGCTTTTAAGAATTCTTTACTTGATGAGGCTAACTCCAAATATATCACTGCTGATTTTGATACGATGCTTAATCAAGAATGGAAATCATTTTATGAAAGATGCAATAAAGAAAATTTAGTATTATGTTTTGATGAGGTGCCAAAATTAAAAGAAAATTTATTTTTTCTTAAACGTGCGGCAATAGTATCAGAAAATAGTCCAACTATGATCTTTAGTGCTACACCAGATAAGTACATTAACAAGGAGATGAATATTAATAATAATATTTTTCTTTCTCCCAAAACAAGATCAGATCTTGGTATGGGAAAATTACCAGAAGTTTTATTTAAGAAAACACAATCACCTATAGAAGATTATATTTTAGTAGATGAATGCAATCATTGGGTTGTAAAAGATAATGTAAAAGTAAATAAAAAGCCAAATTCGCAGTAGGTTCTTGATATACTTGCTGAATCATTAGAGAGTTCTTCAAATAAAAAAGGACTGATTGTAACAACACTTGAATCAAGGAAATCAGTATTGGAATTACTAAATGATACCATCGAAAGAGGTGATGAAGAACAGCGCAAGGAAAAGCGTAAGCAATCATTCTTTAAAGCAATCAAAAAGCTTATATCAAGTTTAAGTGATGAAGAAATAAACAGTTTTATAGACGAATATTTAGAAGTTGAGACTGCCAGTCATTTGATAAACTTTATACCAATGCATGGGTTAATAAATCTCACTAAGAAATTTTTAATAGGTAATGATGCAAATAATTATACAATTGATCAGCAAGTTGAAAAAGTTAAAGAGAGGTTAAGTAATGATAATAATTATGATTTACGTGATATATCTAGTGTACCAAGTACACTAAAAGAAAAAATAAGTTCATATCTTCGGGATGAGTATGAATTGACTGAGTCAGTAGGTCATTTCACTTGGTATATATACCTGTTGATTCGTTATATAAAACAAAATCTTAATAATGATGAAGTTTTACGTAGTATAATAAGGAATTATGGTGCAGATAAGTTTTTACATAATTCTCTCATAAAAAATGTACGTAATGAGACATATAGTATTAAAGACTTTTGTAGAAAAAACTCACTGTATTCCTTTTGTATTGGAAGCGATGCACAAGATATTAACTTTGGTACAGTATATAGGGCTGGATATTTTGAGAGATTTTGTATTGAAAGGGGAAATGCATCAAGCAAGACACAAGAAAATATATTTAATATGTTTAGAGCAGGTCTTATAGGTACGTTGATTGCTGATCCAGAAAGAGCAATTGGGTTTAACGATTTAACTTTAAATAAAGTTGCGTGTCTTACTAAAGAAGCAAGTATACTTTCAAATCCACAATATGAAATACAGGTACTTGGCAGAGGTGGGAGATCAAATGATAAAGGGAAATATATTTTTTATAGATATACAGGATGTAAATCTTACATAGATCATAATAAGCTGATCAAATTAGAAGGTGATGATTTTCATCGAGAATTTTTTGCAAGTCAAGAAAAGTACATAAAAGATGAAAAAAATACTATAAAGTTTCTTTCCCAATTTCTTGTAGGGCCAACGTTACGTTCAATAGAATATATTAATAGTGATGAAAAAATAAAAAAAAACAAAAAACAAAACAAACAAACAAAAAATACAG
>NZ_JAZHPY010000080.1:0-4801 GCF_036711655.1 Wolbachia endosymbiont of Pentidionis agamae
GCTTTTTTCCTTGATTGTCTATACGCTCTCTCAGTAATGGGAATTGGCATTAGAACCTCTTACCTTTTTTCTATTTTTTTGTAATGTCTACATCATGAAAAACATCTCTGGATAGAGGATATTTTTCGATAATATATAAATTTAAAAAAATTAAGTTGGAGAATTAGCATTCGTACTTTTTCTTAATCTATGAACTTGTAGTTTATAGTGATTTAACACTCTTTATAAGATTTTCTTTCTCTACTCTAATCAGATTCTCTAATTGGAATTAGATTGTCTATTGCTTTTTTTTACTGATTCATTATCATTTTAAAATGTTAAGATATATAATTCCTGAAAACTGTGATGCAAGAAAAAAGATGTATATTTGTTACCATACTTGGTCTTCCTAATGCTGGTAAATCCACATTAGTCAATAATATAATTGGAAAAAAGATCACAATAGTTACTCCTAAAGTGCAAACTACAAGAACTCACGTTAGGGGAATTACAATATATCACAATACACAAATAGTTTTAGTTGACTCTCCTGGAATCTTTTTAGCAAAAACAGCTTTTGAAAAATCACTTGTCAGATCTGCATGGTCAGGAGTCAAGGAAAATGATGTTAATTTATTGCTAATTGATGCTGCAAGCTATTTTAAACGTCAAGATGAAATAAAAGCAATATTAAGCCGATTAAAATATAGATGTGTATTAGTAATCAATAAAATTGACTTAATAGAGAAACCAAAATTCAAAAGAGTACACGAGCATCTTTGTCTACTTCATAAATTTGAAAATATTTTTACAATATCGGCATTAAAAAATGATGGAATTTCAGATTTAGTACACTATTTATCCGAAATTGCACCTACTAGTCCATGGCTTTATCCAGAGGATCAAGTAACAGATTCGTCTGAAAGATTCTTATCTGCAGAAATTATAAGAGAAAGATTATTTTTAAATTTACGTGAGGAATTACCATATTCTTTATCTGTTGTCACCGAAAAATTTGAAGAAAAAGAAGATAAAAGTTTGCTAATAAAGCAAGTTATTCTAGTTTTAAAAGATAGTCATAAAAAAATAATCATAGGCAAAAATGGTAGCAATATAAAAAAAATTAATATTGAAGCACGTATTGAACTAGAAAAGATATTTGAATGTAAGATTCACTTATTCCTTTTTATAAAAGTACATACTTGGACTAAGCACTTATCACCTCACCAATGATACGTGATGTGATAGTAAGCTCTTGAAATAAAAGAATTATATTAATTATAGGGAAGTTATAATTACTTCGAAGAATGCATTATTGCGACTGTTTTTACAATTTTGTCATGGAGAAATTGCTTTTGTTTATCAAATGCTGCAAGCACTATTAAAATAGTGAGTACTATAAGTTCTATGATAGGAAAGAAGGAAAGAATAAATCCAATAATGATATGTGTAAAAACACATCTAACTGCCGCTTGCATTATGCTTACATTTTTTAATGTATTTGCATCTTTTATACGGACACCAAGCAATAAATAACCTGGAGTACCACTAAATTTTATTAACAGAAATATCTCTAAAATTGCAAAAAATATAGTTTCAATAACAATTGTTGTTAACACATGATGTTCAAAAAAAGCTGCGCGAATTATGTCTATATCACTAAATCCATTTACCAAATCTACTAAATTAGCACTCCTCACTTGAAAGAATATAATTGGTAATACCATAGCGATTACAATAATAGTATCAATCATACTAGCTATAACGCGCCTTATTATTCCTACATAATTTACTTTAGCATCCATTTTTTACCTCAAGGTAGGAAAATAGGATGAGCTCTGAGATATTATAAAAAAGAAAGTTGCCAATGAAAAAAAGTATTACAGAATTTTGCTATTTCATAGAAGATGTTTGTCGTATTGCTGATGAAAAATTTTCAGCCTATCAAGTTGCAAAAACCCAACTAGAATGATACTGCATCAGAAATACTTACCTTGCTTTACCACAAATTTCGATGCAAAAATTTCAAAGCTTTTTATCTTTAAATACTCTATAAATCAGAGTTTCAAAACTCCATCATAGGTTTATAGCCTTAAAATCGAGGTTTTATTTGTACTTGACACTACTTTTGCAGACAATCTCGTATATTGTGCCACTTTGGTTGCCATAGGATCTCGAGAAACAAGGTTTTCAAAGAGGAATTGCAAAAATTGGGCACCCATTCATACAAAAGGCTGGTTTTTTTGCTTTTAAATTATACTAGAGACTTGAAACTTGTTATTAATATTAAAAAAAGCATAGCAAAAGAGAAGATTTTTACTCTAGAAAAAAATTGATCATTGAGACGGTTTTTGCTATCTAAAAAACAAATTTGAGCTTAAGTACACCAGACATAGGTCGCTGATAAATTTTTTGGTGCATGTCTTTAGTGTATAGATTCAAAAATTAAGAGACAAATTGAGTAATGAAGATTACTCTTATATAATAACTCTATTAGAATGGTAAATAAAATTTCTATGATGGATATTATAACCACTTTCATTTTAATTTTTTGTGTAGTAATTTCAATAATGAGAGGATTTATAAAGGAAATATGTGCATTGATACTACTTTTCTTATCTGTAATTATCACAGTAAATTATTATGATTTTTTCACTCCTAATTATAGTCAATATTTCTCTTCTGGCATTAAAATTAATGTACTCTCTACAGTGTCAGTATTTATAGTAATAAATTTGTTATTTATGCTAGTAAATAATCTAATAATGCAACTACTACTACCAGTGAGATTTGGTATTATTGACAGAGTCAGTGGCTCCTTAGTAGGACTATTTCGTGGAATATTATTTTCTTATGTGTTGTTTTTTATGTTACAACTATACTATTATACAGTATTTGAAGGTGAGGTGCTTGAACATTCTCCTGAAGTGCATGAAGTTCTACCAAATTGGATAATAGATTCATACTCTTACCAATTTTTATTTTCTGCAATAGATAATTTTGTAAATCAACAAATTTTAGATACAAAAGTTGGATTGTTAATTGATAAAATAAAGCAAGGAGAATGAATTTTACTGTATTCTAATATGTCTAAGATCCTTAGAGATAATATTTTCTTTTTGCTTTGATGAAATGCTAAATAAATTTATTATTTTCACAAAAATAGTAATTATCATGTAGCACCAGAACCTTATGCTATTTTTATATACAATATTGAACCTACATGAATCTTTTAATATGTTCTTCTACATTTTAGAAAACACTATACCTGTATTCGAAAATTACATAACTCCATTAAAAATCTTGTTACTATAATTGCAGTAAACATTGAACATAAAATTCCTATTGATAGAGTAATAGAGAAACCTTTAATTGCTCCACTCCCTATTACAAACATTATTCCTGCAGCAATCAAAGTTGTAATATTTGAATCAAGTATAGTTCTTATGGCATCATTAAATCCCTCTTCTATTGCGCGCTTTACTCTTTTCCCTCCTCTTATCCCTTCTTTTATGCGTTCAAATATTAAAATATTTGCATCCACTGACATACCAATTGTGAGTGCAATACCAGAAATACCAGGAAGAGTAAGAGTGAATCCAAATAAAGTAAATATACACAATATTAGCATTGCATTAAATAAAAGTCCAATCGAGACAAACAAACCTAATCTACCATAAATCAACACCATTGATAATGATACTATGATAATTGAAATTATAGAAGCAAGACCACCAGTTTTTATTGACTCTGCTCCAACAGTAGGCCCAATATTTTTCTCTTCAATAATATTAAGAGGAGCAGGTAACGCACCTGATCTAAAGAGTATTGCAAGCTCATTTGCTTGCTCTGCAGTAAAATTACCACTTATTTCCCCTTCTCCATTAATGATTGGTACATTTATTATTGGTGCAATTAATACTATATTGTCTAATACTATAGCAAAAGGATTGCCAATGTTTGCTTTAGTAATCCTTTCAAATTGTCTGCTAGCTGAGTCATTGAATTTAAAATATATGTTATTTTTACCTGTAGATCCAGATTTAACAAATGCTGTAGTTAATGCATAACCACCAATTTCAATCTTACGTAACACTGGATATGAATTACCAAATGAATCAGATAATAAAACTGTAGTAGTATGATTTATATCTTGTATATTTCTTACTTTATGATCTATTAAATGAAAAGTTAATTTAGCTGTCTTACCAAGTAAAGACTTTATTTCATCTATATTACTAATCCCTGGTACTTGTATAAGTATTTTATTATTGCCTTGCTTTTGAATACTCACTTCTTTTGTACCAAGCTTATCTAAACGTGTTTTAATATTATCAATCGATTCTGATAAGACTTTTTGTGCAAGAGAATCTTTATAATGTTTGCTATATGAAATAAAATATTTATTATCAATTTCTAAATTCCTATCTATTTTAAAAATTAATTCTGATGCCATTTTTCCATTGTTATTATTTAGTAGAGTAAGTAGTAACTTATGGTTATTTTTGTTTTCTAAATGATGTTTGATATTATACTTAAGCAAAGTATCTGTAATGTCACTAACTAACACATCTAACTTTTCTTGTATATAAGAGTCTAAATCTACCTCTAACAATAAAGATGCCCCACCCCTCAAATCAAGTCCCAAGTTTATTCTTTTTTTTGATATCAACAAATTGCTATCAAAGAAATTTGGTAAAATCATATATAATGATATAAAAAAAAGTAATGATATAAAAAAAGACTTTATAGGTTCAGGAAGTAAGAATCCCTTTTTGGTTAACTACCTTAGATAAAAACAAAGCAAGGCAAAATGTTTCTC
>NZ_JAZHPY010000081.1:0-4763 GCF_036711655.1 Wolbachia endosymbiont of Pentidionis agamae
TAAAAAATTGTCAATATTTAACATATTTCATACCACAAATAATTAAACTATTATGTAGTATGTAAATAAAATATGGAATGTCAACTATTTTACATAAAAATAATAAAATCTTTGTATCTTTAAACTGACTTTTCTTCTACAATTTTACTATGCAAGGTAAAACATCTCGTTAAAGCTATTAACATCACCAAAATCCTGGTTTTGGATGAATAAATGATCATTTTTAATATAAGAATCATTATCAAGAATAATTTGTTTATCATAATTCCGTGAAGCTGGTGTAATTATATTATTATATAAAACCATCACTTGCTCACGATTATATTCTTTACTTATATGGTATTTATTAAGTATTGTATCATAAAAATTCTTCATTTCATCGTATGTAATACATAGATTTACTTTATATTTCCCTGTTTCAATAAGATTACCAATTTTTACCTTTAAGGGATGATTTATCAAATCACTAGAATCTTTTTCAGCATTCATACCTTCTATCACACTGGCTGTAACACTCTTTTCCTGATTCTCATCACTTGCTGATGATCTGTTACTTCGTATTTGATCATCTGAAGATTGTATATTCATGCTACTATCCGCTTGCATTTGTTCTGCATCTACACTTTTTTGATTAGCTAAAGATGATTTACTGCTTATTTGATCTGCAACCCATTCTTTAAATTCCTGATCATAACCTTTTATGGTAGTTAAAAAATCTTCAACTAGTTTATTAGCTTGAGGTCTATCACTATATCCATAAACAGAGAGATTTTTTAATAGATTATCAATTAAATCTGAGTGTTTATACTCGAGAAATTTTACTACTTGTTCCGCTTCTGAATAATAATATTCTCCTTGATAATCATTACGTAGTATCTCATCTGGTTTCAGAGATTTACTGTGTATTTCAGAAAGAGCTTTAATATCCTCATGATCATTTACATGTTCACCATTTTCTAAACCAGCAGTATAGTTAGCAATAGCTTCATGCATTGCTTTTGGCAAAATATAACTTAAACCAAGATTTGCAAAGTGCATTGCATGCCCTATTTCGTGCTCTAACACATACTGATCTAAATTTCCTCTGCTATCGAGGTAGACATAAACATCAGCAGCATTTCCCTTGCTTAGGTCAATCATCTTTGTATAGCCAACAGCACCATCACCTATATCTATTCCAACTTTTTTCAAGTAAGCCTTATAATCATCTCTAGTATTAAATACGTATACATTGACCTCTCTATGGTGGCCAGAAGTATTAAAAGCACTTTTAAAATCTTGCATCGCATCTTTAATACTTTTTTCTATCATACCTAGCTTGTTATTAGCCAGATCATATTTTATACTTATATCTGCTCCATCAAAAGATACAGTTTTATTATGTAAAAGATTTGACATTACACTATCCATGTATTTTACTATCTCTGTTTGTCCCTGTTGCTTAGCATAAGCAAAAGGCGTACCATCGCATGCTCTCTTAATATAGAGGTCAGCACCATTATCCATCAAACATTTAACCATATCTAAATTTCCACGCGTAATGGCCAGATGTATTGGAGTATAGTTATTAGTAAGATTTACGTCTGCACCCTCTTTTATTAAATAACTTACTACTTCTAGATGACCTTTATTGGCTTGTACATTAGCAGCAACGTGAAGAGGAGTGTCATTCCATTTATCTAAAACGTCAAGTCTGGCACCTTTCTCTACTAAAAATTTAACCATAGCTACATTTCCATCTTCAGCAGTTTTATGTAAAAGAGTTCTACCAATACTGTTTTGATGATTTACATCTGCACCTTTTTTTATTAAATACTCTGCTAATTCAGTATACTCACGTGAAATAGCCATACTAAGTGGATTATTATACTTGCCTAAATTAACACTAGCATTACCTTTCTCTATCAAAAATCTTACCATTGTTCCATCATTATTCATTACAGCATAAGAAAGCGGGGTAATCTCATGTTTATCTTGCACGTCTACATTGGCACCTTGCTCTATTAAAGATTTTACTTCGTCAAAACACTTACTAAAAACAGCCTTGTGTAGAGCAGTATAACCATGAGAATCCTTAGCATCCAAATCCGGACTCACTATTTTATGTGCTTCTTCATTTTCTTCCATAATTTCTCTTTTACTTATTCTATGTTCACTTTTAGGCTTTTCTACTGTAACTTCTTCAGATTGTTCAACATATGAACTGTGCGTGTCCATAACCATTTTATCACCTTCACCTTGAAGCTTAGACAATTTTTCAGATAATTGATCATCACTAAAATACTGATTACTAGTATTAAAATGCTTAACATGATCATCAAGATTTTCAGGCATTGAATAAAAACCACTTTCAAGATCAGAGTAAGAACTGTTATTTAGCACAAAAAATAAGTCATCATATTTAATTAGGGTATCGTAACCTCGATCATTGTAGTGCATAAATTCATCAGAAAAACCATCATCTTCATACTTTGCTATATAATATTTACTTGGCTCTAGTGCCTGCTTTTTATCATTAAGTTGTAAAATTACTTCTGAACGTCCATTTCCTATATCACTGCCTTTTATTACTTTAAATATTTCTATTTCGTTAGTATCTATGAGTTTTTTTAACTCCTCGTTCTTTTGGTCAAATTCTCTTTCTGCTTCTCTTTTTTCTCGTACTAACTTCATCTCTTCTTCAGCAATTTTATTTTGTATCTGCAAAAATATATCTTGTGTATTTAAATTACTTGTATTATTTAAAAGGCTGTTCAGTATACTTGATATAATAGGTTTTAGCTTACCATTATCATCAAAAGCTTTTTCACATTCTTTATCATATAAATAGTAAAAACCATAATCTATAGTTTTAGGATCACTAAGATCTACTGAAAACTTATAATAGTTAAGTGGAAGATTACCAGTCAGATACTTGCCGTCACTATCTTTAACATACAATTCATCTCTATTGCCAAAACCATAATTGTTATTATAGATATAAAAATTTTTTGGATCTAGATCGAAGTGATCATCAAGTTTATCAAATTGAATAATATCTCCAATTTTCTCACGTAAAAAAATTTTACTTTCGTCAGTAAGCTTTATACGTGCAGAAAAGTAGTACTGATCTATAGGTTTTCCCCTCTCCAGTTGAAAAATTAAAGTTATTTTGTTACTAACCATCAATAGCCTCCTTCAATTATGTGACATTCTTTATAAGATATATTACTAGATTTATTTATAAAATTAATTATAGAATCTATAATGTGAAAAATTTATAAACTGTGGATTAACATAAAGTGGATTAACATAAATTTGATAGCTTTAATTAAGTTAAAGGAAGTCTTATTATGTTTTCTGATTTGTACATACTGATTATCATACTGCAAAATAGACTTGGTATTACTAATGTAGACTATAGCTTCTACTATTAAGTGATAGTTAATAATTCACGTTTTACACTTTTTAAATTAAAGAATAATGATATGCAAGTATTGGATAAAAATATTAAACGAATAAAGAATGAGACTATAACACAAGATCGGAAATTAGATCAACTAAATTTGTTTTCCTGCTTTATAGTGGGAATGATGATTTTGATATTTGTATTTCTAACAGCATATGGCTTTCCTATAACTAACGTATATAAAACAATATTGATATATTTTGTGGTGGTGTGTTTGCCATTGATATTTATTATCTCGAAAAGCATTCTTATTAATCCACCCAGTGATGCAAAGATTATAGAGTTCCTTGGTTATTACATTGGTACTTATTTAGAAATAGGAATATTCTTCACGATTCCATTTTCTTGTCGATATGTAGTATCATTAAAAATCCATATCACTGACACCGGTAAAATCAAAGTCAATGATGCAGGAGGTAATCTAATTGAAATTGGAGCAATTATAATGTGGGAAGTATATAGTCCAGCAAAAGCTTATTATAATGTTCACTCTTATGAAAAATATATTGAAGTTCAGAGTAAATTAGCGATTAGAGAGTTAGCAAGTAGCTATCTATATGATAGCAATGATGGTACAGATTCTCTATGCAATGGTCACAAAAAAATTGCAAATGAGTTACAATCAATACTTGAAGTAAGATCAAACATTGCAGGAATTGAGATTAAAGATGCCAGAATATCTTACTTAGCTTATGCACCAGAAATTATCCAAGCAATGCTAAAATATAAACAAATGCAATTAATTGCTCCTACAAAAAAACGTATAGTTTACAATGCTATTAATATAGTTGAAGAAATAATTGAGCATTTTGGAAAAAATAACAAAATCCACTTAGATCCAAAGCATAAAGCCCAATTGATAAATAATTTATTGATTGCGCTTATCTCTAAGCAACATATCCAACCGATTACTGATTTAGAGTGACTTTGCATATATTATATAATAAAGATTTTAAAGAATAATTTTGACAACTTTATGGTAGAACATGCTCTAGGCTCTGTAAAAAAATTCCATGCAAGCCATATTTTACGAAGTTCAAAGATCCAATGTAAACCTAAGAACCTATTTAAAATCTTTTAATAAGGAGTAAAACAGAGAAAGCAAGAACAACGTGCTGAGTTTACGCTCGCAATTTTTCCATAATCGTCTACATTAGACCTCTTTCAAAATTGAAAAGAGCAAAAGTTAGTGTAAAGTCATAAGTTTAAAAGTAGACTTCTTGCATAACTCATATCCAGGTTCTGAATTCGAGATATCAGATTGAACCTCAAAGCAAAACGTTTTCGTCTATTTTGGTATTTATCTGCTATAACT
>NZ_JAZHPY010000082.1:0-4751 GCF_036711655.1 Wolbachia endosymbiont of Pentidionis agamae
AACGAAATATTACTACTGAGCAGCAGGAAGAAATTTTCTGGTATTGATTATAATGAACTAGAGTACGAAAATTTACATGATCAGATTTGGTCTACAATATTACAGATTAAACTCAGTGATACTGCTGTATCTCGTATTACAGAAGAGCTTTATTCTATAAATAAACGTATTGTATCTGAAGAAGTAAATCTTATTGCTGAAGCTACAAAGCTTGGTATAGATAGGAAAATTTTTCTTGAGGAGTATCGTGGTACTTTGCCTCAAATTTTATTAAAAAAGTTTCCTGCACTAGCTCAAAATATAGAAAATATTGCTTTAATTTTAGGTAATGATGATGTACAGGAATTTAAAGAATTAATCCTGAAGATACAAAAGCATAACCGTGAAATTTCATCAGCCAAGAAGGTAATGACCCAAGCTAATCTTAGGTTAGTTGTCTCTATTGCTAAAAAGTATTCAAATCGTGGATTACCTTTTCTTGATTTAATACAAGAAGGGAATATTGGGCTTATGAAAGCAGTAGATAAGTTTGACTATAAACGGGGGTATAAATTTTCAACTTATGCAACTTGGTGGGTAAGACAATCAATTAGCAGAGCAATACCAGAGCAAGCTAAGATAGTTAGGGTACCTGTGCATATGGTTGAAAACATCAGTAAGATAAATAAGGTCTTAAGGCAAATGACTCATGAGATGGGGAGAGAGCCATCAATGGAGGAGCTCTCTGTAAGAGTTGAAATGCCAGTTGACAGAATACGTAAAGTTTTGAAGATAGTAAAAGACCCTGTAAGTCTTGACATGCCTACAGGTAAAGACGATAGCAGTACTGTTGGTGACTGTGTAGAAGATAAACGAGTGTCAAAGCCTGAGGATTTTGCAATCCTTGCAGACTTACGTGATATTACCACCGGTATACTTGCAACTTTAATGCCAAAAGAGGAGAGAATTTTAAGAATGCGTTTTGGTCTTGGGAAAAACGGAAAGGAGTATACTCTAGAAGAAGTAGGCAAAATTTTTAAAGTAACACGTGAGAGAATTAGACAGATAGAAGCAAAAGCCTTACGCAAGCTAAAACATCCTAAACGCCTTCGCAGGCTTAAGGGAGTTATTTAAATACAACAATAAACTAAGACTCTATACTACTTTAGCTTCTTCTTAAATGGCATCTCTTCATTAAATAAACACACTGTGCTTGAACCATTTCTTAAAGTAAATACCGAACTTACTCTTTCTATTATAATATAATCATTAACAGCACGAAAGTTAATTAAAGATTCATAACCTTTGTTATCAACAACAAATATTGCAGGTACATCTGTATTTGCTTTGTTAAATTGTAAGTATGTGAATTTTCCATCATCAAATACTTTAATAGGTATAATGGAATCACTTCCTTCAGTGTGTGACATGGAATAATTAAAATTTAAACCTTTCTTTGCAACATCAATATCACTAACATCAGGAATAAAAGTTTTATCAGAATGTTCAAAGATATCACTTGCTGTACTTGTATAAATATCATCACCAATTATCGATGGATAAATAAATCTTACTTCATATGCAAGTTTCGGATCATCTAGCCCTGTTGCCTCTTCTGCATGCAATTCAAAATAATATATCCTCTTATTAGTAATAATGGTTGCATTTGTATTTGCTAAATCATCTATAGGTTTTATAAATAATCTATTATTCTGAGGTACAATTTGCCAACCAGTTGAATCACCCATTGAAATAGTTTGTATTACTTCTCCAGGTTCAAATAGTATGCTAGACTGATACCCATAAAAGCCTACATATTTGTGTATAGCTTGTGGATTATAACTTATTACTTTTATATGATCATCTGCAGCTATTGACCTTGCTTCTTGTTTTGCATTGATATTAGTACTGTAAAATACCGATGTAATATAGAATAATATACTAACTATAATTTTAGGTAGAAAAGTACTCATCATTTTGTCATTTATAAAAACTTTATTACATTATTGTATATATTGATAATCAATAATAGTAAATTTAAAAGGTACTACACCTTTTAAACTCATTTGTAAATTAGATAAAGAAAATTTAACTTGAATAGTATAGTTAGTAGTTTTATTGTTTCTTTCTTTAACCGTACTATCTATAACAGCTGTGCCAAGCACGGTTACCAAGCTATCATGAAATTGATCAATAAAAATTTTTGTAACATTAACATTTGTTACTTTTTTTAATGTTCGATAATCATTAGAAATTTTTTGTTGAAAGTTTTCATATATCCTATGTACAGAATTATTTTTAATAAAATTGTCTTGATAAGATAGATTTTCAGCAGGAGAATAAGATTCATATAACATGACATACTTTTGTAACAGGTAGTCTGCTATTAAAGCATACTCATTTTTCTTATGTTTTGTTTTATTAAGTTTATGAACGATAGAAAACTCACCATCTGAATGATCTACATATCGCACAAAATTAGAAACTCTATTTGCCGGAAATAATACAAATATATTCAACAATAAAAAACACATGCAGATTATAAGAAACAACACTGCAATTAATAACTGAAACCTTTCTATTGCGACATATAAATGTCTATAACAATACCACTCTAGTGCTTTGTCAAAGTAACTCACATTCTTTGTTGGCTCCAGCAAAAGATCCTTTTTATTATCCATGTATATATTAGTTGGCAAAATATATTATAGATAATTATAACAGTTTTTATAGGCAAGCAAGTAAATAAATGAAGCATTGGATATTCAATTATTGCATTTTTCAATAATATGCTTTGGTAAAGTTTTGCAATAACATTCTGAAAACATAAGTTTTATATCAAATTTAAATAGATAACCGCTTTTTCATTCAAATAGTTTTTGGATTGAAGCGCTCATCTATTCTCTTTCTTTTGTATTAAAAGAAATAAATGTTCCATTTTCATGCAATATTTTCTCTTAAATAATACAAAGGTATAGAACGGCTAGAAGCTTAGCTTCTGCTATTTATGCAATGAGAACAACATTGCACTACGCTAACTTCTTCTAAAACACTAAACGGCTCTCTTTGCTCACCAGTTGTCTTTTCCTGAACAAAACTTCTAGCCCTATCAATAATCCTTTCTAAATGTTTTACTTCTTTTAATTTCTCATAGTATTTTGAGAAAGTTTTACAGTTCTCATCATTCATGCTAACCATTATTGTACCAAAGTTCAATGCATTGTTCTTAGGTTCATGAGCTTTTCTGGAATATAAAGTCATTTCAAGTACTTCTTCACCAAAACGAATAGTCATCTTTAATTTACCTTTCATGTCATGGTATTGCCCATTATATAGCCGTATTATATTATCCCCATCCCCCATACGTAAAGCTCCATATTTTATGTCTTTAAACTCTTGAGAATTTAAAAATTTTTGAGGTGCTACAATACTACTTTCTTGGTACCACACACAATAGTAACTATTATCTCTTTCAACCACTACATTTTCCTTTTTATCATTCACAATGCTTGCTACCGCAACTTTCTCTAACCCTAATAAATATTCTTCACGCTCTTTTATTACGGACTCATCGACTTTGGTGATTTCTAAAATCTTTTTTCCTATAAAAACACCTGTTTTTATAGAGTCATTTATTTCTTTTTCAAGAATAGACAATTTTTCTCTAATTACTTTTTCACTAGGAAGAGATGATTTATGTGCTTCAATATATCCTTTAATTAGATTTGTATTCTTTATTAGATAACCAATAAACGATATACCTTTTTTTCCTTTTTCATTTTGTTCATCAGATAATGACCCGTAGACTAAATCATAAGGCATACCAAACATGATTTCATCTATGTGTGCTTGGTGTGTTATTTCAATTAATTCATTAAAATTTCTTTACCTATGAAACTACCTGTTTTGATAGCATTATTTACATATTTTTTAAGAGAAGTTAGCTTATCTTTTTGGTTCTGATTAAGATCAGGAATACGCTTTTCAATTAAAATAATACTACTTATTACACGATCAAGAAATGACCTATCTTGTTTCTCTTCTTCCTCAGAAGATGACTCATCAGGAAAAGGAACACAAGCACCCAATATGATTTTTTTTGTTTTTGCAAGTTCTATTACTTCTTCCAAATCATTCAGTATTTTTGTTACATCATCATTCTTAGAAAGAACACTGCATTTTGCTTCTATTTTTTTTATTTCATTTAGCTTCATTTTATCCCCCTTTTTAATTTATTTATGTTGCACCATACTTAAATCTTCATGTCTTTTAAACATTATGGACTTATATATTAATGTTTTTAATGTGCTTCTTCACAAAATTTTATTTCTTTACTTAAAATAATAATCCTCAAAAAATTATGTGAAAATAACATAAAATTATGTGAAAATAACATATACTGAAGCCAGTATAATCATGTAATTTGTAAAGTCAACAGCTTAATTAGAAAATTATACTTTATTTTTATAATGCATGTTAACATGCTAAAATTAGCTATAATAGGCTTTTTAGCAGATGCAAGCAAGTCAATTCTGCTTAACAGTTTGGACAGTAATTAAAGTTATAACAGTCTGCATATTTATAAAAAATGCACTACTGCTACGTATAAAGTAGCAATAGTGCTATTACTAAAAATTAGCGATTCTGTCCAACAGCATCTTGCAGAGGCTGTGTGTCTGTATCTGCTAATTTTGTTGATGGATGTATTATTACTACTTCTCTTGAAGAGGTAGTCCGAGTTGCTAAAGGTTCACAGCTAGGTTCAAGTGAAG
>NZ_JAZHPY010000083.1:0-4669 GCF_036711655.1 Wolbachia endosymbiont of Pentidionis agamae
ATATATTATTTTTTTGCTCTTCATTTAAAACTTTAGTCATATTAGTATCAATAAATCCTGGAGCTATGCAATTTACTGTAATATTTTTACTTGCTACCTCCTTTGCCATAGATTTACTCATTGCAATTATCCCTGCTTTAGAGGCCGCATAATTCGCTTGTCCAGCATTTCCTATTATCCCTATAATGGAAGTAATATTTATAATCCTCCCCCAATTATTTCTAAGAAGCTTTTTATATGCACTTCTGTTTAATTTGAATGTAGACGTCAGATTAATATCGATAACTCTCTGCCATGCTAGATCAGTTATTCTTAGCATTAAACTATCTTCTACAATGCCAGCATTACATACCATGCCATCAAAACCAGACATTAATATGCTAGCTTCTTCCACTAATTGATTAACTTCTTCAACATTTGATAGATCACATGGTAACATATATATATTTTCTTGTATCATTTTTTCAAGCACTTCTTTTTTTGTGCCGGATATACATAAAGTTGCTCCAGCTTCATGCATGTTCTTTACAATTGCTCGTCCCATACCACCAGATGCACCTGTAATTAAAAATTTTCTACCATCTAATCTAAACATATTTAATGAGAAAAATTACGAATACCAGTAAATAACATAGCAATATTTTTTTGATTTGCAATTTCTATTACTTCTTTGTCTTTTATCGATCCACCAGGCTGGATTATAGCAGTTATCCCGTGCGCTGTGCTTTTTATTATGCTATCAGGAAATGGAAAAAATGCATCTGAAGCAAGAACAGCACCTTGGCACTTTGTTTCAGCTTGAGCAAGCGCAATGTTCACACTATCTATTCTGCTTGTTTGCCCAGCACCAATTCCAATAGTACATCCATCTTTAGTAATTACTATGGCATTGGATTTGACATGCCTACATACCTTCCATGCAAAAATGAGATCTTTTTTTTCTTTCTCTGTAGCCGCACGCTCTGTTACCTGCATATCTTCCTCTACTTTTATTATATGATGATCATTTTCTTGTACTAAAAATCCACCTGAGACACTTTTAACTTGATATTTTGCTCTTTTATGAAAGAACTTATTAAGCAGTATCCTTAGATTTTTTTTGTTTTTTAAAACTCTCAGTGCTTCTTCAGTAATTGAAGGTGTTATTATTACCTCTAGAAAAATTTTACTTAATTCCTCTGATACTTCTAAGTTTATTTCTCGATTAAAAATAACTATACCACCGAAACTACTTATTTCATCGCATGATAAGGCCTTTTTATAAGCCTCTAAGGAGTTTTTACCAATTGCAACACCACAAGGATTATTATGTTTAATTATTACTACTGCTGGCTCTTCAAATTCAGCAATGATATTTAGTGCAGACTCAGTATCGACTATATTATTATAGCTTAAATCTTTTCCATGTATTTTTTCTAGTGGATAGTTGCTAAATTGGCTGCCGTAAAAAGCAGCTTTTTGATGAGGATTTTCACCATACCTTAAATCTTGTTTTTTAAATCCAGAAAGTGAAAAAAATTCTTGTAACCCATTTGTGTTACAGAGCCAATTGTGAATCATAGCATCATAGTGTGCTGTAAGAGCAAAAGCTTTAGTTGCTAAATATTTTCTATATTCTAATGTTGTCTCATAATTATTTTTTGTCATCTCTGCTTTAAATATTTCGTAATCCTGAATATTAGAAATAATTGATACAAAATGGAAATTTTTTGCAGCTGCTCTAATTAATGCAACACCACCTATATCTATCTGCTCTATAATCTTTTCTGTACTCAAGTTTTCCTTGCTTGCAAACTCTTCAAATGGATATAAATTAACGACTAGAAGATCTATTGTTTCAATATCTAAGTTCTTTATCTCTTCTTTATGTTTTTCTCTATCACTTAATATTCCACCATGAATTTTGGGATGCAAAGTTTTTACTCTACCACCTAAAATCTCTGCAGACTTAGTATAATCTGAAACTTCTTGCGTTTTAATGCCTACTTTAGATAGTACATTATAAGTATTTCCTGTGGACAAAATTTCTATTTTCTGCTCTACCAAGAATGATGCAAGATCTAGTATATCTGTTTTATCATAGACTGAGATAAGTGCTTTTTTTATTTTCATTACTGTAGGTATAAATTTTAATTATAACAAAAAAGACGAAATAACTATAGCCTTAATTACTGTAAAGTAGATTCAATACATAGAATAAGTATCTTATTTTATAGCAATCATCCTTTAATTAGACCTCTTGCATAACTCATATCCAGATTGTAAATTCCAGCTATCAAATAGAATCTTAAACCAAAACGTTTTCGTCTATTTTAGTATTTATCTGCTATAATTTTAAACCTTTTTAATAAGCCAGTCACATTTTCTACGACTACTCTCTGACTTGCAAGCTCTTGATTTTCTTTTCTTTTTTCTTTAGTTCTTTTCGTCTTCCTATCAGGCTTTCATGAATTTTTTACAAATCTCTATATCTGCAAGAACCTTTGAAATATGAGTTATTGATTATAACTCACCTATCTAGTTTAGCAATTCTCTTTTTTTAATATTTTGCAGGTAGGTCTTAGAGGAAAAACATAAACTGTTACTCATATCATGACATTTTTTTTCATATAGTAAATGCTTATAACAAAATATCTAAAGCATTCAACTTGATATGGTAAAACATATCTCTTGTTTTCTTAAAATTTTTTGTTAAAAAAGCTAGAAAAAAAGATTTTTACTTCTTTTTTTAAATTATGAAATACTACTATGTTTTTTATGCGTCTATCTAAGAATGATAGAGTATCAATAAAATTCTCTGAATGATCTTCAATAAAGATTAGTAAAATACTTAAGTAAAGTCCTGCAAGCGTGACACGTTTTGTATAATAATTAAAATCTATAGATTGATCATTGATACCATGCCATATAACATCTGAAATTTTATATAGCATTTGATTAGAAAAGTAGATATTTTGTGGTAATATAAAAAATGACAAGACTTTTTTCAAAAATTCTCTATAATTTTTTAATTTTGTATAATTTAATAAATGTATTTTTATTGCTAGCTTTACTCTTTCATTAAGCTTAATATTGTCTAAATCCATACTCTGTAATTCACTTGCCATAGAATGATTAAAATCTTCTAGAATATATTCTAAGGCACTGTAAATCCCATTTTGAAATTTACAGAAAGCATTTTCTAGACCTAAATCTTTACATGTTTTTAATAAAGCCTCATTGCTTATACCTATAAAAGGTATAACCTTTTCTAATTTTTTAATTATAAAATTTATTTCGCTATCTTGCATCAAGATTACTTTAATAGTTTATTTAGCAAGTTAATTGTACTAGCAAATTCTGTATCACTTTTTATCAAATTTTCTACTTGCTTTACTGCATGTATAACAGTTGTATGATCCCTGCCACCAAAACTTCTTCCAATATCCGGCAAACTTTTTTGTGTTAGCTTTTTTGATAAATACATAGCAATTTGTCTAGGCCTTGCAAGACTACGGAGCTTTTTGCTTGAATGCATATCTATGATCTTTATATTAAAAAACTCAGCAACCTTTTTCTGTATCTCTTCTATCGTAGTTGACCTATGATTTGATCTCAAAAGGTCAGCAAGAGTCTCGCTTGCAGATTCTACGGTGATGCTTTGACCAACTAATGAAGAATAAGCCATAACTTTATTAAGGGCACCTTCAAGTTCCCTAATATTAGATTTTATATTTCTTGCAAGAAATATTAGTACATCGTTCGGAATATATACATTCATCTTTTCTACCTTTGACTGAAGTATACCAAGCCTAAGTTCAAAAGTTGTCTTATTGATATCTGCAACTAAGCCCCATCCAAGGCGAGATCTAATTCTTTCTTCTACTCCATTTAGATCACTAGGTGACCTATCAGCTGAAATTACTAATTGTTTGTTTTGATCTATTAATGCATTAAAAGTATGAAAAAATTCTTCTTGAGTACTATCCTTTCTACTAATGAATTGTACATCATCAACCATTAATACATCAACAGATCTGAATTGCTCTTTAAACACCATAATGTCCTTACTCCTTAACGCAGTAATATACTGATACATAAACTTTTCTGCAGATAAATACATAACTTTTCTTTTTGTTGGCACTATATACCAAGCTATAGCATGCATTAAATGTGTTTTTCCAAGCCCTACACCACCATATAAAAATAAAGGATTACTACCTAGTATTGGATCTAAGGATTCTGCTACTCTCCTTGCTGCTGCAAAAGCTAACTCGTTTGGCTTTCCCACTACAAAATTATCAAAAGTAAATCTTGAATCTAGGGGGGATCCTAGGTTAAAATCCTTATGTTTTGTTAAAACATTAGAATTAACATTACTGCTCTGCCCTTCAGAAATTTTAATATCAATGGAATGTACTTCTGCATCCTCATTTTTCCATAATAAGAAAATTTTCTCCAAATAATGAACAGTAACCCACTCCTTAATGAATCTTGTTGGTACAGATAACGTAATTTCTCCATCTCTGCAATCTAAGAAACTCAACGAATTCAACCAACTATTATACGTTGCTTCTCCATAAAGCTTACGCAAATGATCCTGAATTCTTTCCCAAATAACAACATAATCTCTCACTGTGACTATAGGATTAAAAAAAATATCTGTAACTTTAGGATTGGTTAAATTCAT
>NZ_JAZHPY010000084.1:0-4448 GCF_036711655.1 Wolbachia endosymbiont of Pentidionis agamae
TAGGAAGTTTTTCAATTGTAAGGAAAACATATCTAATCCTTCTTACCTATAAAAAGACTTGAGTCACTCAGTTTTTCATGTGAAAAAGAGACTGCTATCGATCAATATGAAGTAAAAAGCAACTGGTGTATTGATTATAAAGGCCTGATAGAACGTTACAGATTAGTAAAAAAATTAATCAAGGAGGTAGCACATAAATTTGGTGGAGAAGTCTCATTTAAAGCAAAGCCATATTTGAACAGGGCTGGTAGTGCTTTAAATGTACATGTTAATTTAATAGACTATAATGGTAATAATCTTTTTTATATGTATGAAAAAGATTGTAGCAGTTATTTACTACATAGTATTGGTGGGTTATGTGCTATGTTAAAAAAACATATGCTATATTTTGCTCCTAACGACAACTCATATTTTAGGTTTCGCTACCCAGATATAAACACTCCAACTACGGTAAGTTGGGGGAAAAATAATAGAACAGCTGCTATCAGGATCCCTGACTTTAATGGTGATTTAGCAAAATGTCGTTTAGAACATCGTGTTCCTGGAGCTGATTCTGACCTTCAAGAAGTATTACTTGCAATAATAAAAGGGGTAAATTTTGGTCTTGAAAATAAAGTTACTCCTCCTCCAAGAGTTTATGGAGTTGCTTCTGACGCTCAATACAAAATGGATAAACTACCGCTTAGCATGGAGGATTGTAAACTTTTATAAAAATATTAAGCACCTATCTTTTGTCTATCTAATTATTTTCTGTTTTATACAGTTTTTATTGAGTACTCTAGTTATGTATACCTAATTATATTGAATTTATAGGCTACATACCACGACCACTTCCTTTTCCAGCTTGTTGTTCTCTTCTTGCTGATTCTTTTTTAGCATGTGGCCCTTCATTTTTATTATCCTTATAATCTTTTAAATTTTCCTTAGATTGTTTAAAACGTTTTGCTAAATCATCTATCGTAACACTATTATCTAAAGCACTCATTGAGTGTGATCTCCTTAGTGGTTGTTCTTTGTCCTCATTCACTTCTTTGGCACTAACTTCATGTTCACCACTTTGTCCTTGTTCTTTAGAACCTTTTATTTTATCTTCTGTATTATCAATTTGGTCACTTACTATTTCTTTAGAACCTTTTATTTTACCAGCCACCCATTTTCCTGCATCTAATGACTTATTTGCAACATTACTTAATACATTATAGCCTACATCTAATGATTTTTCTATACCATTAATAAGTGCACCGTTTGCTGCTATATCAGCAACTACAAGACTTGTAGCAACTATTGCACCTACTGGACCTCCAATAATAAAACCAGCTAAAATAGCGCCACCTCTAAATAAAAGTTTTTTTAAGTTACTAGGTTCCTTTTCAGCAGATTGTTCTTTTTCATCATCAGATTTGCCCTTTTTATTAGATTGTTCCTTTTTATCACCAGATTCTTGCTCTATATTATTCTTTCTATAATTACCGTATGCTAAGGTTCCAACGACAGCACCAGCTATAGGACCAGCAACAGGAATAGCAGCAGCTGTTAACGCTACTCTCCATGGTACAAAATTTAGTATTTTACTTCCAAGTCCAGGCTTTTTATTATCTTTTTCAGAATTTTTAACCATTTTACATTTATTATTGACATATTGATTATTATAAGAGTAATATATTAATTATGAATAAAATATAATTACCTATTTAATGAATTTTATTAAAATAAAAATGAATTAATTATCTACTTGAAAATAAATCTAATGTTTTGATCCAAAAAGACGTAAAAGCCATTTAGTCAACCAAAAATTATTAACTTTTTTCTCTAAGTTATCAGTGTCATAATCTTTAGATTGATAACCAGAGTTCTTTAATGGTGCAATTGTATTACTATAATTATTGTGAGGTAAGTCATTATCTAACACTTTTAATGCAAAGGCATCCACATCAAGACTATCGTCTATGCTGACACTTATTATCACATTACATTTTTTTTCAATTGCGCTGATAGCATCACGTTTATTATTAAAAATATAACTTATAACAATGCTATGAGCAGTTAGATAAAAATTTTTATTCTTATCCTTATCTATAGCATAATATAAACTTCTAAAGATTGATGCTGTAATAACTTCAGGAGATTTTATCTTCCCTACTCCCTTACAATGAGAACACTCTTTAGTATTAATTTCTTGTATATTTGGTTTTATTCTTTGCCTTGATAATACCATTAAGCCAAAATCATTAATATAGCTGAATTGAATTTTAGCTCTATCATTTTTAAAAGCTTGCTTAATTGCATATTCAACTGCTCTGCAGTAGTGATATTTTACCATTCCAATAAAATCGATAACTATTAAACCTGATAAACCTCTTAAATTCACTTGTCTCGATATTTCATTAACTGCTTCCATATTGGTTTTATAAGCTGTTTCCTCTATATTATCTTCACCAGTCATCTTTCCAGAATTCACATCTATTGAAACAAAAGCTTCAGTTAACACAATTACCAGGGAGCCACCTGAAGGTAATATAACTTTATTAGCATATAACTCAGAAATCTGATCCTCTACTCCATAATAAACAAATATTGGAATGGATCCATTGTATAATCTAATGCGTAACCTACTTTTTATTATAGAAAAATACTTTTTTACTTCTTCATAGACTTCTCTTCCTGAGATTATTATTTCTTGTGTATCTTGATTACATAGATCTCTTACAAAGCGCATCACCATATCTGACTCATTATAAATCAGTGAAGGAAAGTGAGTTGAAAAGGCATTTTTTTGAATGTTCTGCCATAAATTACATAGATAAATATAATCTTGTTCAATATCTGCTTTGCTTTTATCTGCTCCAATAGTCCTTATAATCAAACCAGACCTAGGATGCAGCTTCAAAAGACTTAATATTTCTTTTAAACGATTTCTTACATTAACATCTTCAATTCTACGAGACACCCCACCTTTGCTATCAGAATTCGGCATAAAAACACAATATCTTCCAACAAGAGTTGCATATGTTGTAAAAGACGCTCCTTTATGGCCACGTTCTTCTTTAGTTAACTGCACCAAAATTTTCTGATTTAGGGTTATTACATCTTGTAACTTATATTTTATATATATAGACTTTTCCTTACCAACAGAATAAAGGCTATGACTCTCTTCACCATTAGAAGAATTAATTTTATCATGTGTATTATTTTTCTTTGCATAAGCCTCGAAGATTAATTCCTTTTCTTCTTCTGGAATATTAAAGTATTCTATAGATATTTCAGAAAATGGTAAAAAACCTTGCTTATTATTTCCATATTCGATAAATACAGCTTGTAAGGATGGTTCTATACGCCTTACATAGGCAACATATATATTTCCTCTTAGTTGTTTTTTTTCTTTGAACTCTTGTTCAAATTCAACTATTTTATCACCTAGTAAAACAGCAGCCCTAACTTCATCAGAACATATAGAATCTATTAATATTTTTTTGCTACTACTTACCACTGATACACCGTACAATAATTGAAAAAATAAATTAAAAATTTTATTTGTTTTTTATAATCCCCCTTAGGCTAATAATATTAATGTTTTTTCTCTCTTAATCAAATACTTTAACAAACAAAAGGATTAATCTTTGAATATAAAAATAGAAGATCCCAAATAATATGTTAAACATTATAGCAATAATCATTTACTCTTATGCCACCTTTATATTTTTCTATTTTATGTTACTATTAATGAAGTAAAGAGTAATAACTACATAAATATGAGTTCAGTAGAAATTGTTCTAGCAACAGGTGGTACAGGTGGGCATGTTTTTCCTGCTATTAATCTAGCGAACAAACTAAAAGATTACAATTGTATGATGTTTTTTGATAAAAGATTCAAAATTAATAGCAAAAGAGATATTAAATTAGAAAGTTATATATTACCTTTATGTGGGTTCAGTGGCAACATTTTTCACAAGTTTAAGTTTTGTATGCTATTAGCATACAGCTGCTTATTGGCAATATATAAAATAAAAAAGGTAAAACCAAAACTAGTTATTGGATTTGGTAGCTATGCTTCTTTTCCAACCCTTCTTGCAGCAAGAATCTTCTCTATACCTATAGTTTTACATGAACAAAATATAGTTCTAGGTATGGTAAATAGGTTATTCTCTAATTATGCACAATTTATTTCAACAAGTTTCCCTGGTACAAAATATGTCAAAGAAGAAAAATGTGTTTTAACAGGAAACTTTACCAATGAGAATATATATAATACACACAATACTTTTAATGGAATTTATAATATTCTTATCATAGGAGGCAGTCAAGGTTCTGGATCGCTTGATAATATAGTTGTTGATGCTATTTGCAACTTGCCAATCAATGTAAAAAGAAAAATTAAAATTGTTCAGCAATGCTTAAAAGATAATATAAGCAAAATAAAAATTCTATATGAAAATAATAATATTGATCAT
>NZ_JAZHPY010000085.1:0-4432 GCF_036711655.1 Wolbachia endosymbiont of Pentidionis agamae
CTTCACTTGAACCTAGCTGTGAACCTTTAGCAACTCGGACTACCTCTTCAAGAGACATATTATTATATTTATCAAACTCCTTATTCTCGTAATAACCAATTTTTATTTTTACAGATTCATTTTTCTTCAAGTCCTCAGAACTTAAACCTTCACTATAGCCATCTATAACAACATCATAATCGTTATCATTATAGTGCTCTTGATCATTTTTTCTAGTAACAGTAAGAGTGATGCTGCAGTTTTTATCACCTACACTCCAATTAAATTTAATTGTACAAGAATCATTCAGCACTTGATAAAGCTTTTTGCCATCTTTATCTTGAGATATACGGATAATCCTTCTATCTTCTGGCGATACCAGAGTAAATGCTCCAATCTTTGGATCAATATCCTTTAATCCTTCACCAGGAAATGAGTTATCAAATTTTAACTCACGATTTTTTCCATCTTCTTTAAATGATATCCACGCAGTAAATGTTGTTCTACCTTTTCTTCCTCTTAATCTTACTTCTATAGAGTTATTACCTGTGTAAGCAGCAATTTCTTTTGAAACTGAGTCAAGAAATTTCTTAGTTTCTTCATCATTTTCATCTAAATAGAGTAGGTTATTTTTATCTTCATTACCCTCACTAATGTTCTTCAATGTTTCACCTAAAGTTATATAGTTATATTTACGTGTTTCTTTTGTATAAGGTATATCTGGTTTGAGATCTCCATGAGTTGACTTAACAACTTCAGCTGGATTTATTGTTATAGTATCACTTGTAGTACGCATAAAACCTCCAATTTTATGATAGAATTCTATTCTTAGAATATTTCCATAATCTATAAATTCAATGATCTGTAAAGTCAATAGTTTAATTAGAAAATTTTAACTATACTTTATTTTTATTATGTACTCATAGTATGCTAAAAGTTTCTATAACAGGTTTACCAAATGCTGGCAAATCAACTTTGTTTAATAGGTTAATAGGAAGAAAAGCAGCTGTGGTAAGTAACATTCCAGGAATCACACGTGATAGAAGAGAAGGAGTAGGTAGAATTAGTGACTTAGAGTTTAGCCTTATCGATACAGGAGGTTGGGATGACAAAACCAATTTCTCTCTGCAAATCATGAAACAGATAGAATTTTCTTTATCTGATTCGGATATAATTTTTTTTCTTGTTGATGCAAAAGTGCAAAATGATCGAAACAAGGAATTTGCGAAATGGTTAAAAAGAAGAACAGAGAAGCCTGTGATATTAATAGCTAATAAATGTGAGAGCCATAGGTCAAATAGTGTAGATTATTTACAATTTTTTAATTTCATTGGCCCTATATATATTTCTGCTGAACATAATCTTGGTATGGTAGATCTTTATGATGCATTATCTAAAGTTCTCAAGCAAAGAGCAGATATCTCAGAATCTAATGATATTTCAATTCAAGAAAGGAACAAAAGTATCAGCTATTTAGATGATCAAAAAATATATAACAATGAGCTTATTAAACCTAGAATTGCAATCATCGGGCGTCCAAACGTTGGCAAATCTACTTTTTTAAATAATTTGCTTTCGGAAAATAGATTGATTGTAAGTTCAGAACCTGGTACGACGCGTGATTCAATCGATATTGATTATAGCTATAATGGAAACTCAATTACTTTAATTGACACTGCAGGAATTCGAAAAAAGGCAAGTATAATTGATAATCTTGAGTCAAAATTTGTTGAAAAAAGTATAGAATCAATTAAACGTTCTCATGTTGTAGTTCTAATGCTTGATTCTATGACTGGAATTGAACATCAAGATCTATCAATAGGAGAAGAGGCAATTAAAAGGGGTAAAGGAATTATTATTGTCTTAAATAAGTGGGATTTAATTAATAAGAATGATAGAAGTAAATTAGTAAAATTTGTAAAAGAGCAGGAAGTAACAAGGCTTTTTTTAGAAGTTCGAGCAATAACTATTTCTGCGTTAAAAAATATGCGTTGCACCGATGTTATAGATGAGTGTCTTAAAATAAATGAATCACTAAATAAAAAGATAAGCACTGCTAAACTCAATCAATGGCTTATCAATGTTAAAGAGAAGCATTCTCACCCACTAATAAAAGGAAAAGCTATAAAGATGAAATACATTGCTCAAATTGGAACTAAACCTCCAGCTTTTTCCTTAATTTGCAATAAACCAGAAGATGTTAATGAGAGTTATAAACGCTACTTGGTTAACGATTTAAGAAAAATTTTCTTCATAAAAGGTGTGCCTGTAAGATTGCTTTTAAAAAAGAGTAAGAATCCTTATGTAAAGTAATGTATTCTAATGTTAAAAAATGTTGCAATAATTAATTTTTCATATAAAAATATTGCTAGACTAATAATATAATTATTATACAATAAATAAAAAATTAGGGGTGAACTATGGAAGATATTAATAATAACTTTTCTGCTTTGGATGGTTCCACTGCTGTTCAAGATTTTTTTCGAAATAATGGCGTTGGAGATTACAGCATTCAATGTGATTATGGTGGTATGCCTTATTCTACAAATGAGCACATACATGCCGGTAATAAATTTTGGAGTAATGACTTTCTTGATTCCCATGGTGGTAAAGAAATAAAAATGTATCCTCAAAGTGAAATTTTAGCTAAAGAGTATGCAGGGAATAAATTACCAATTTCAATATCCTTAGACAAGGATTTAGTCAAAATCAAAGAATGTCAAAAGGAAGAACATGATAATAAGAAGAAAGTAAAATGTTACACAACAAAATTACCTTATGGTAATAATAATGTTCATGTGTATGATGATAAAGATTCAACACTGAAAATTAAATATGATGTTCCTCATGATCCTAAGTACAGCTTAGATATAACACTTACAAAAGTTAATGATAATAAGCCAGGTTTTTTCCAAAAGTTGAAAAATTTATTCTAACTTAGGATTATAGTTTAACTTCGCCCCTTCTTTAGAGGGGCGGAAAGCAGTAGGTGTTATGCCTTTATTTCTATAAGTGGTATGTTATTCCAGCTTTTACTTCCATAATTATCTATAGACGAATGTAAATGATCAGTGTCAAAGCGTACTGGTACATCAAATTCAAAGTTAGCAGTGATAATAGTTTTATTTGGAGGTGGTTTTTTAAATATTATTTCTCCCGTGGAGTACTTTACTGAATATTCATTATTTTCTTCATTATTAAGTAAAACTTTCACTCTGCCTTGTACTGGCTTATTGATTATGCGGTTATATTCGCTTTCACCACTTATGTAATTCTTAATTAATTGAAAAGTTTTTTGTTTTCCGTTTCCAACCCCGATCTGTTGATTGCATGATTTATAATCAGACCAATCTTTGAACCTAAATCCTATAGCTCTACCTTTTCTCGCTCGAAAGAATGTTATTAATTCTAGTAATTGCTCATTTGATTTCACTCCACAAGCAATATTATATTTGCTACGTGCAATTGACCAATTGATATTACGTTGTTCACTGCTAGTAACAATATCTGTAGAAAATTCTGGTCCTCCAGTTGATCCATATGATATATCTTCTGGAAATCTTACTTCTGTAAATGACATACAGTCCTTCTATTTGTATTTTTTAAATATTTTTGTGATTGTGATGAGTAGCTTTGAACTGTTTCTTAGTTCGAATGCATACTCTCATTATTATAATCGTTAAACCAAATTCCCGAAGCAATTTTTTATGAAAATTTGGTTAATAAAGAGGTATGACTCTTAAACTGACTTAGCTATTTCTTACAACTTGTAAGAAAAATATTTGTTTGTGCAGTGGTGTTTTCATTTACTATAACTTCGTCCATAATTTATAATGTTATTGTATCAGTACACAATGAACCTGGACCAGAAGTTTCTATCTTGTCATTGATAACTTGCACTCTTGGTTGTATATTTTTATTGCTAAGTAGTCCATTATACTTTTGTTCTAATGTAGGATCTATAGTATCTATCTTAACTTTTTCACTACTTGCCAACCCTAGTGCTTTTTCTTTACGTCATACATCTCTGTGCTGGACATAATGTGTTTTATTGAACCTATATTAATTATGTCTGCCCGTTCACTAAAAAAACCAGTAATATAATATTTGTTATTAACACATCTTACATCTAAACTCACTTTACCATTCTGCCTAAAAATCATGCATTCTTTAAGATGTTCTAGATTTAGAACCAGCGTTAATTTCTGATTAGTAACATAGAAGTAGCTATAACTCAACACTTCATCTTTAGAATAGTTTTCTACACAACTATCTTTTAGTACTCTCTTGTTGTTTTGGTAAAACATCAGCTTTGTTTTTACTACTAAACAATCATTCCCAACCTAATAAGATTTTATGAAAGATCCACTTTAATCCACTTTTTATTTTTCCACATATACTTACATTATCTTTTGTATTTGCAACGCTAATTCTGGATTAAGAAAGGAAGAAA
>NZ_JAZHPY010000086.1:0-4353 GCF_036711655.1 Wolbachia endosymbiont of Pentidionis agamae
AATTTCCTATCTTTTCTACTCTCATCTCTTACTCCTTGAAATCCAAAAAGCCTTCTATTTCCTATACTTCCTTCAGTAAATCCATAGTGCTTCCAGCAAATCAGATCTAACATTTCATTTTCTATATCATAAGTAGTCATGAATAACGCTTTAAACTCAAATAAAATTCAACCTTTTTTGGTAGTCCGTTAGGTAAAAAATATGTTTATTTTTCTGATTTTCTAAAATTCTCCAGATAATCACATTTACCGAACACAAACTTTGTATAGAGCCAGCTTAAACTGAGTAAGCTTATGCCAAGACCAAAGAAAGAAAATACACGAAATAGCTCTGTGAGTGCCGATGCATCGTAGAGGAACACTTTTCCAACTGTTAGAAGTATAACTATGAGTGATGCAATGCGGATTATTTTATCTTTACGCAGCACTCCTATAAACAACAAAGCAAGACAAAAAAGCAGCCATGCTATAAAATAAGCGTAAATTTCTGCATTGCTGATTTCGTGGCCATTAAGATACGTTCCATGAAATATTTGACGCACATTCAGTGATATCAACATAAAGGAAAGAAATAGAATAAAACTGTATCCGTATTTACTCCACTCTGTTTTACCGATATGAGGCAATTCGAATATGGTTCTCAATGTCCATAGAATTGGTAACCCGTAAGTAAACAATAAAGCATTAAATATAGGTAATGTACCTATAGCTTGTGATGACCAGAGTGGGTTATAGATAATGCAGTCAAAATAGCATACACGAAATATTGCAATTCCAGAAAGTACAAGACCACTTAATGATACAGCTCGTCTTGTAAAATACCTGCCAATCCATAAACACACTAGCCCATATATAAACAGGATGTTAGTTATAACACTGCATTCGATAAACCCTGCCTTAACAAACAGAATGTCTTCATCAATATGAAAGGCATGATGAGTGAGATAATATCCCATTATGCCAACAAGTGCAATAGCTGCAGTTTCAAGAAAATTAACAAGCTTATCATCTTTTTGCTTACGTAATAAGTAGCTTCCTATAACAAAAAATAAAGCAGGCAATCCTAATTGAAAGATTGGCCAATTTACAATTGGAACACTATTCTGTAAAACGAGTCTAGCCTCTATTAAACTATAAACTGTAAGTTGTACTAACAAAAGAAATTGTGGAATTAAGAGAAATCCAAAGACACAAGCCAAAATGGCAGCAATACATCTTAAAGCTTTTACATTGATTTTTGTATTTATCCACGTAATCGCAAAAAACTGTGCTGCAAAAGCCACTGACAAAAATTCTCGTGGTAATTCAATACTAAGTGCTATTGATAAAAAAGCAGTACCCATTCCAGAGTAAATTGCCATCAGGTGTTGTTTTTGTGGATGGCTTTCTTCTACTTCCTTTAAGATGTTTTGTAGTGCATACGTACTAAATCCAGCAAAAGCAAGCGCAAGAATACCCCAGAATAGTGAAATACTAGATACCAATTCTGTATTTTGTATCTTGTAATAACCAAGAAAATAATAGCCAATGCTTGCTGCTGCCACAAGACTAGCCCAAATCAAAGGTTTTTCACTACGTGATTGTAACAAATAGCCACTAGCAATATATAATATGCCAAACACGCTGATAGTTAAGACAAAAGCATTTGCATCAGTGACATTCCATGCAATCAGCATGACAGCATTTACTACCATCGATAACCCTGGTACAAAGCCATAAAGATTTGGATTGAAGTATGCCAATCCCACCACACCTAATGATAATATGCAAAACAATCCCCACTCTATTAATCCAAATCCTGCGCAAGCAGCAACTTTCCTGTAAGCAGCAATACACCTCCAAGAGTCAAATAATTGAGTACAGATGTCACTTTATACAAATCTGTAATATCGACTATATCTTGACTATGTTGTTGTTTTGAGATGATAACTACAGTTGTACTCACTGCCATTAGAAATAAGCCAAGCCAGATAGTGTCGCTTGGAATAAAGTTACTGCCAAAGAGCCATATACAAACCCATAAGAATGAACCAAGCACAGTTGGTATTGCAATCAACCACCAGCATTGCTTACGAATCACCATCATCAATCCAGTAACCACGAAATATAGATAGATAAATAAGATAGGTGATTGTGGGTTTTGAGACCCAACCATTGCAGGAGTTAGAAATCCACCGATTAAGCCTAACAAGGCAATGGGCATTCCATGTCTGATAGATAATATTACTGCTGTAGCTGTTACAGTTGCCATCCCTACAAAACCAATAAAAGTATGTATCAAATCATAAATGCTAGTAGCCGCAAAAATACAAAAATATAAATCAGCAATACCAGCACCAGAGAGTGCCTGGGCAATTCGTATACCGTTGGCAAATTGAGGCTTACTGCGTACCAAATTTGCAGAGTAAAGCAACAAGCAACCGAATATTAGACCAAGCACAATGCGTACAGTCTCATTGAGCAATCCAGTTTCAATAGAATACTTGATCATAAAGAAACCTGCCAGTGCTAGGGCAATCCCACCTATCCAAACAGAAAAACTAGCGCCGAATTGTTGTTCAAAGCTGATATTTTTTTGTTTATTAGGTACTTGTTTTTTAGAGCATGCAGCAAATTGCTTTGATTTTACTTCTTGAGTAATTTGATCTGGAATAGATTTTTTACTGGATGGCTGAACATATTGTGTTTGCTGATGTGCGTCAGATTGTACTTTGGTATCAAGTGAAAGCTCCATACCATCCTGCTTCAAGAAGGCAGAAATTTTTTGAATCTGGTTTTTCAAACTATTTATCTCAGATTTTAAAATATGAATATGACTGATGTTAACTAAAGGTAGAACTACACATGTAAAAAATAAAGTTATTAGAATTACAATTATCAAAGTGTAAAGCATAGAGTTAACCTTAACTTCTATCAAAAATGAAAAAGCATTTTGACATAATTTAATTAATTATTGATTAAGAATACATACCATATTGTTTGCATATATTCTCCTTAAAAAAATAAAATTTCAAATTAGATTCCGAGTACCGTCTGCAATAAAGCCACCTGATCAACACCGTTTATCTTTCGAATCATATTTTCAGAATTAATTTCGATAAGCTCCTTACCACTAATGGTGGTTTATAATAATGAGCAGCGACAGTACATTTGAGTGTTGCTTTTTCGCCAGATTTCCAATTACTAAAGTCAAATTCCCTGAATATTCCCCTGAGATTAATGATTACTCATTCGATAGTATTGTTACCACTGCCTTGAAGACCGCCTCGAAGTGCCAGAGATACTGAATGACCATCTATAAGACCAAAAAGCCTAAAGAGTTCTGTATCATATTCACTAAAAGTAAATTCAGCTTCCAATTTCTCCATTCCCATATCAAAGTCATAAGTTTAAAAGCATGAGATATGAAGAAAGTAGGAAGTTAGATGAAGAGAAATTCCGTCGGCTAACAGGAAGGTAACTTTCAACATGATGGTAGAAATTTTGGATGAAGAAGCTAGCTAGGCAAAAAAAAACAAAGAGTGTGTGTAAAGCAAGTTCTGTATAGAAGATAGGCATGGCATTAGTCAGATATAATGACGTAAATCTATGGAGTGAGCGGAAAGTACGACCTATAAGTCGATTGAAGATACATTACCATGAATTTTGCTTTCCCAGGTAAAAAGAACTTCTAAAAACTGATATGTGTTTTAGTGTCCCCCCTTCATGTATTGTAAAAACCCCTCGCCTTGAGGCGAAGATGCGTATGCAACGTTATGGGTATACTATAAGTACGATATGAAAGTACACTTGGTATTGATTCCAAAATACAGTAAAAGGGTTTTTCTTCGCCATGTTGCTGTAGGATCAGAGAGTTGCTAAGCTATGGAAAATTAGATATCTCTGGTAAAGTTGCAGTTGATCATGTTCATTTCATACATGCGAGTAAGTCACAAAGCTTTTAAAGGGTTCGTTTGCTCATGCAAGATTTTGCTAGCTTACGCAAACAATTTTGGGGAAGACATCTTGGGCAAGAAGTTATTTAGCTCTGACAGATGAGGCAATACATATATCAAAGAGGTGAGCCACTTCATCAAATTGATTAAAATTTACCTTGTAGGTGATGGTTGTTATTTAATTTCTTATTCGTAACATTAACATATATTCTGAAATATAATTTGAAATTCATCTTGCTTCTTACGTGTTTATCTTTACTAGCTAATTTACTACCTTATGTCACTAATTTTAATAATATCTTAAATTTTGTATACTATCATTTTAAGTTTTTTCAATCAAACAATCAATTTCTGTTCTTTACAATTCAATGAGAAAGTATCAGAATAAAATGTGTTTCTCTTTCTCCATTTTTATTAAG
>NZ_JAZHPY010000087.1:0-4325 GCF_036711655.1 Wolbachia endosymbiont of Pentidionis agamae
ATATCCAGATTGTAAATTCCAGCTTGAACCTCAAATCAAAACTTCGGTATTTATCTGCTATAACCTTTTTAATAAGCCAATTACATTTTCTACTACTCTCTGACTAGCAAGTTCTTTTTTCCTTTTTTTCTTTAGTCCTTTTTCTATGCGGCTTTCATGAATTTTTTGCAAACCTCTATATCTGCCAAAACCTTTGAAATATGAATTTTTGACTCTTTGAAAACATGCCGTTTACCGTTCGAAAAAGTCATAAAAACTGCTCTGTTTTTCTACGATTATTTGTATGCTATGCTTTTTTCCTGAAAAAATCTTCTCTGTTTGGGTCTTTCCATAGGAATCTCTGTTGCATCACATTCTATGTAAGAGCTCTTTTCGCTCTGACAACACAAAATCCGTATTCTATCAATTGAATGTTACGATAGCAGGCACTTTCGCTCACTCCTTAGCTTTGCGCAATATGAAAATATGTCCGATATTCAAGTAAATATTCTAATGCCATGCCTATCTTCTATACAAAACTTGCTTTTCACGCACACTCTTTGTTTTGTTTCGTCTAGCTTCTTCATTCAAAATTTCTACCATCTTGATTAAAAATCACTCCTGTTGAAAGTTTCCTTAGAGAAGCCAGTAATGAAATTTAAATGGAGTTGATTCTATAGCTTAGCGCCTCAGCAATGTGAATTTTTTCCACGTTCTTGCTCTGCATAAGATCTGCAATAGTTCTTGCAACCCTCAATATACGCGAATAACCTCTGTTCGAAATATAATTTTTTTTGAATACATATTCTAAGAATTGCACACTCTCTTTATTTGGTGAAGCAAATTCACTAAGCGTTGCTCCACACATATCTGCGTTAACGCCAATATTTAGGTCACTATAGCGTTCAGTTTGAATTTTCCTCGCTGCTACAACCCTCTTTCTTATAGTGTCTTTATTTTCTTCTTTGAAGGATATTTAAGATGAAAAGATGTTGATATTTGGCATTTCAACGCATATATCTATTCTGTCAAGCAATGGTCCTGATATCTTATTCTTATAATTCGTACCACATTGAGGAGCCCTGCTACATGATCTACTTAGATCACCAAGATATCCACACCTACAAGGATTCATTGCAGCTATAAGTTGAAAATTAGCGGGGTAAGTGATATGTACTACTGTTACAATATTGCAAAATTCTATTATGCCTATTTTGATCAGAATTAGTAAGTTCTTTTATGCAGAAAATTATATATAGGTTATCATGATTGATTTCAATTTTCTTAACTAACATCCTAATAATGTTCTGCTTAGTTTTATAATCTATTTTATTAAGTTTTGATTCAGTGAAAGAAAGGTTTTGTAAAACATTTGTGATAATGCTCAATTCATGATGTATTTTTTTTTGATCAAGCATTTTTTCTTTTTGTTCTTCAATTTCTTTCAAATGCTGTCTCATTGCTTTCACTCTCGGTTCAAATTCTTCCTGAGTTATGTACTCCTGGGCATAGCTATCAATAAGCTTTGAAATACTTCGCTTGATTTTATTTTCCTTCTTTTCAAGTGTTTGACATAGTAAGGAATCTTTATCACCCAAAAGTCTGTGCTGATATTCATTTGCAACCCTATCTGGTTCTTTTAGTAAATTCTCTACCTCTTTCCATACAGCTTTATCCAACACATCTGTACGAATTGCCTTATTATAGCAGATTCTATTACCATGAAACCTACTTATATCTGTACCAGAGCAACGATAGTAAGAATATTGTCCGTTTTTTCCACTTGGCCCAAGCGAACCGAAATAAGTATATTGACAACGCTGGCACACCACTAAACCCTGTAGCAAATATGTTTTGTAGCTTTTTTGTTGTGCTCTTACCCTTTGTTTATTCTCTGCTAATTGCTCTTGAACTGTATTGAACAGATCTTCACTAATTACACTTGGTACTGGAATATAAATCCAATTTTCTTCATTATTGGGACAAACAGAACTATTTTTTTTGGGTTTCCTACGTGTAAACACTGTTGATAACTTTGGACATATTTTCGTTTTACAATAAGCTGCTAGTCCAGTATAAGCAGGGTTTTTCAATATTTTACGAACTGTACTTGGCCACCAATAGTCTTTTCCTGTTTGTGTTGTTATAGATATTTCATTAAGTCGTTGCACAACTTCTCTGATAGTTACTCTTCCCTCTCCAATCCAAGAGAACATTTTTTTTACTGCTTCTGCCTCTTCCTGATTAATTTCGAACCTAGCGTGCCCTTCACCCATATGTTTTTCTATGTAGCGATAACCATAAGGTGCTCTACTCATTACATTTACACTGCCAGCTTTGGCTGCATGAATTTTTCCTCGACGATTTCGTTCTATAATCTTTGTACGTTCATACTCTGATATTATCCCTTGCACTTGAACTAGCAGTGTGTTTTCTGGGGTATCATCAGTCTGATTATTACTTAGAAATATTACCTTTACTCCTGCTTTCTTAAATTCCTCCAATAAGATCATCTGATATGCAGATTTTCGTGACAACCGATCTGGTGAGTGGATATATATTTTATCAATTTTACCTTCTGCTACTTTATCACGTAATCTTTCTAAACCTTCGCGTTCTAAAATTGATCCGCTAATACCATTATCGATAAACCTATACTCATCTAACAACTCATGTTTATCACTACTAATGCGACGCTCAAGTTCTGTAATCTGACTCTCTATTGTATTCTCCTGTGCTTGTTTCTCTGATGATACTCTTGCATAAAAACTCACATTTATCATTTTTTTCCACCTCCATTTCACTACTTGTTTTTACTAAATATCTTAGTAATTGTTCATAAGCATTAGCTAAATACTTATCTGATAATCTATTAGGCTCATAAAGACGATGAATAGTTAGCTCTCTTTTTCTCATTGTTTTTCCTGTAATTGTTTTTGTAATTAGGAGTACTCCATATTTCCATAACCAGCTACTCCTGTAAAAAGGCGCAACTGTATCCAACACAACTTCCTAAAATTTCAGAATTTTTCGTTTTATATTCTGTAAGTAGTCTGCCACACACTAAACCAGCTTACTGAAATTTCGATCTGTAAATCTTTATGTTTATTTTTCCTTTAAACTTTTTTATCAAACTTTTTCTACTATAAAAATACTCTCTTCAACAGCAGTTTTTTTTCTTTTATTGACTGCTGTTACTTAATTATGCTCCATCTATGAGAGTAAAGTGAAGTCTTTTTTCAATCAGAGATTGTATCTTCTTATGTGATATTATAATTAATATCTTAAAATAATTGGCCGTACATCATTCCAAAATCTGTTTAAATGTTTATGTTCGTGCCAAGTAAGCATGCCAGGATAAAATACAAAAATATGATTTTCTAATTCATGAATCGAATCATCTTGTTTTGAATCTGAGTTATTTTTGCAATCCACATGATATTCTGTTAAATTAAATTCTACAACTTTTGGATCAGTAAAGTTCTTTGCTTTATATTGATAGATGGCACTAAATCTTTCTAAAATTGGCTTGTATTTAAAATTCCAAGTTTGTTAAGAGAGCTTATCATTTCCGAGCAAAAATTTATCTCCTATTTCCTCATCATAGCAAACAGGAAAGCAAGCATTTATATCCCCTAAATTCCAGCTATCGGACAATACAACCTGTGCTTTAGCAAACTTAATTGCTGGCAATACACTTTGTGGTTCAGGATAAAGTGCATAAAAATTATATAGTTCATGTCCTCGTTCATAAACACTACTATAATTAAGTTTATGAGGCTCCGTTTCTCCTAGTATTGCAACATCCAGCCTATATAAATCATTACTGAAAACTTGCTCATAATGATCACGTAAACAATTCTCTATAACTTTGACAAATGGACTGCCGGATCTAAAGTAATTAACTCTACCAAACGATAGTACTGGCCCATCATCTGTAATTTTCACGCCAGAGTAATCAGATAATAAACTGCCAAAAAAACTCTCATTCAGTATGAACCTTTGCACGTTATAGTGGTCGTTAAAAATCCTCATTAAACGAGATCTTACAGGCAGTGAAAGCTTTGCAAGTGCTACAACCTTATCAACAAAGAAATCATTCGGTACATCCTTTATCCCTACTTGCAGTTCAAAAAAATGTTTGCCAGGCGGCTCTTCAATAATTGTAATATCGTCTATATTTACCCATTTCAGAGCTGTTTTTAATGATGCAGGTGTTCCTCTTAATCTTTGAAACCTTATTCCTTTTTTGACTGCTTTCTTTTTGTTTTTTACCAATATTTCTTCTAATCCATACTCTTCAATCAGCCACGGTAGTATTTTAAAACTAAACTTAAATCCTCTTA
>NZ_JAZHPY010000088.1:0-4304 GCF_036711655.1 Wolbachia endosymbiont of Pentidionis agamae
AAATGTAATTGGCTTATAAAAAAGGTTTAAAATTATAGTAGATAAATACTGAATAGACGAAAATGTTTTGCTTTGATGTTCAATTTGATAGCTGGAATTTACAATCGATAGGTGTCTGTATGAGTTATGCAAGAGGTCTATTACTTTAGCTTTCTTTCCTTTTGAAAAATCTACCTTATGTTAGCAATTCCTAAAAATGTATTGACTGAAGTAGCAATAGAGGTCTATCACTAGAGGTAACTCTATCAATAAAATACATAAATTTAGAAAAGAAATATCTCAATATTGTTTTTTATGTAGAATAAGAATATATATAATTATATTGCTTTATGCTTTTTAATTTTTTAGTTTTAACTATCTTTCTACTTCTGTATATATATATATCTTCAAAAAATAGAAAACTTAATGGAGAGAAATTAAAGCTTGAAGGTGCTTTGTGCAAAGTAGAAGGGGAACTTCAAGAAGTAAAGCAAGCTCTATTGGAAAAAAGTGAGGAAATAGTCAATTTAAAGGTTAAAAAAGTAGAGCTTGAAGTAACTCTGCACAAGGAACGTGATGAAAAGAAAAAAGAAATCGAATTGCTTGAAAAAGCAGAGGAAAGACTTACAAATACTTTTAAGGCACTTTCTCTTGATGCTTTGCAGATTAATAACAACAATTTTCTAGATTTAGCAAAAGAGGTAATTGATAGTAAACTGAAAGAAACGGAAAATGATTTTAAAAAGAAACAAGCAACAATTAGTGAGGTTGTAACTCCAATAAAAGAGAGACTAGAAAAATTTGATAATGAGATACGTACGCTTGAAAAAGAAAGAGTGGGAGCTTATGAAGGACTGAAGGAACAAATTGGAGCACTCATGAAGCAAACTTCAAATCTTGCCAATGCTTTAAGAAAACCTCATGTTAGAGGAAAATGGGGTGAAATACAGCTAAAAAGAGTAATTGAAATGGCAGGAATGGTTGAGTACTGCGACTTTTTAGTTCAGCCATCAACAATTGATAAAAGTAATGATAATTTATTGCGCCCTGATTTAATCATAAGAATGCCATCAGGAAAGCAAATAATAGTGGATGCTAAAGTGCCACTTGACTCTTACCTTGATGCCGTATCACAAGATGATCTGCAAATACAAAAGGAGAAATTAAAAGACCATTCTCTAGCAATAAAAAAACATATAAATGAATTAGGGAAAAAAGAGTATTGGAATCAATTTAAGAATACACCAGAACTTGTAGTTTTGTTTCTTACTGGAGAGGGAGTTTTTAGTGCAGCACTTGAATATGAACCTGCTTTAATAGAAATTGGAGTAGAGAAAAAGGTGATTATTGCAACACCTATTACGTTAATTGCATTGCTAAGAGCAGTTGCATATGGATGGAAACAAGAAATAATAGCAGAAAATGCAAAAAAAATTAGTGAATTAGGGCATACATTATATGAACGGATATGTACTATGAGCGAGAATTTTGATAATTTGCGTAAAAGTTTAAAAAGTGCTGTAGACAATTATAATAAAACTGCTGGTTCTCTTGAAGCTAGAGTACTTCCTGCTGCACGAGAATTTAATAAATTTGGAATACATTCAAAAGATAAGGAGCTAGGAATCAGTAAAGAACTTGAATCCGTGCCTCGCAATTTACATGCTGAAGAACTTCAAAATTCTAGTTGATAATTTCTCTTTATTTTATTATAATATAAATATTATGGGTAAATTGTACAATATATGTTTAATGAAGAACCTCAAGGTCCAAATATTGCAGCTATACAGTCTCAAAGTGAACATCAGCAAAGTGCTGGTGAAAAAAGTGGTTTTGGTATAGGTTTAGCTGATTTTATCAGAAGTACTGAAGGAGGTTCTGTTGAGCCAATACTTGGTTCACCAGTTGCACCAGTTTCATCACTAAGTCAAGTTTTTGAAGGTGGTACTGGTAGTGTAAATAAAGCTTTAGGAGGAGATGGGATTGAGATAATTGGTGGTTTTAAAAAATTTATTGATACACTTATTGAAGCACCTGGGTATGCAGGTGGTGGTGGAGAGCAAGCACAACCTCATCAAGATGCAGGTGTGAGTGAGTATAGCCCAGAAGATTATCCATATTATAATGATGGATTAGCACATAACTTTTCTGATGATATGGGTATGCATTATGATGGTGATGCTTCGGGCCAGCAGCAATACATACCATCTCATACTCCACATCATGATTATGACGAAGAACTTGGGCGTGGCGTTTAATATGTAGTAGAAAAACTTGAAATTTAAGCATTATATGTTAAAGAAGATAATGATCATGTAAATGTATACCTTCATGTTATGTGCAGCATGACTTAAAAAGTGCTTGTATCCGATTTTCACTTGAGTGCTAAAATAATGTAAATCATAGTTCTAGGCCATGTGAACAAGGTTTTATGTGAGCAATGTTTAACGAAGTTAAAAAATTCCAATATAAACATAAGAAATCTTATTAAACATGGAGAAAGTTTGTCTAACATTCTTGATTTTCTCAAAGAAACATTTGACAAGATATAGCTTCTTATGCTCATCTTAATATCTTTTCGATTTTTTTTAGTGGAATTACAATTTCACACAAGTTACAAAGCCACACCCAGCCATAAAGCCTCCCTTCAACTCCAGAATCATATCCAACATGGGCTCGGTTCCATTAATTATCGAAACTTCTAAATCTGGATCTTGAGTATGCTTATTATATAATATATTTTCACACCATCTTTTAAACTTTGTATTGATATTTCTGTAAATGCCGTAAACTTCTGGTAAAGTTGCAGCCAGACACCACCTTCGACAATACTGCTTCTATTAATGTAATCCCTTCTCATTCTTGCTATGTATACCTTAAAATCTTTGCAAAAATGCAAAGTTTGCTTCCAATGGTTTTCTTTTACATACTATTCTTATAGTAATTTCTCTATTTTTTTACTAAATTAAACTACATATTTTCCTTTTTTTTGCTACTTTCTCTTACTTACCTGCTCACTTCTGAATTTTATCCACAGAGCTAGTTCTGCATTATATTTGGCTTATTATTTTTAATAGCATGCGATAGTTGAAATTCTTCAAAATCGTTCATGAAATATTCTTTAATTAAGTATTATAGTTAAGATACTAGCATAAATTAATCAACTTATTATTAAATTAGAATGTAATTCTATAAGAAACTCGCGACTGCACTTTACTTAAGTATACTATGTATTGATATATAATCAAATAACCATTGAACTTCGTACTCTTTCCATCATTGGAATTAGAAGCGTATGACAAGAAGAAGAGCTATATTACTCATCTAAATATTATATAATGCTACTAAATGATAATAAAAAATGATGTTGTATAGAAATATAAATGAGTTTTTAAAATCTTTATCTGGCGATAAGCGCATAATGTGCTTGGATTTTGGAGAAAAAAAAATAGGCATAGCATTTAGTGATAAAACAAAAACTATAGCTACAGCACATAGTATTTATTATAGGCAGAATACTAGTAAAGATTTAGGATATCTGAGTAAAATATTGCAAGAAAATGAGGCTACTACTATAGTAATAGGTCTGCCACTCAAAATGAATGGACAAGAAAATGAATGGTGTGAAAAAGTTATTCAATTTGCAAACAAGCTAGTTAAAAAATGTAAAGTCAGCATATATTTACAAGATGAAAGATTATCAACACGTTTTGCTAATGCTATTGTAGAGAAAACAGGGATGTCAATTATAAAATCTAAAAAATTATATGATAAAATTTCTGCATGTATTATTTTACAGCATGCATTAGATAAAATTTCTAATATTCAAAAAAACATTAAATTATGTCAATAGAAGAAATAAAATGCTTGTAACTTGCTTATGATAATGCTAGATTTGCGCTAGAACAAAGACTTCAGAAATATATAACACTAAAGCAGTACTGGAAATCTGAAGGAGATTTTTTTGTTACCAAATATTCCTGAACGTATAGAAGTTTATGATAATAGTCATATATCTGGAACGGGACAGATTGGTGTCATGATTGTTGCTGGGCAAAATAGTTTTCTTAAAGGCAAGTATAGAAAATTTATTATCGAAGGAAGTGCTATAGGTAATGATTATGTAATGCTAAAAGAAGTATTAATAAGAAGATTTAGTGGTGATATGCAAAATATAATACCTGATTTTTTGCTAATTGATGGTGGAGTAGGACATATGTTTGTAGCACAAAGCGTTTTACAAACACTAGACCTCTTACATAACCATACTAAAGGTTGTAATCTACTAGAAAATAATATGAGAGGGGTAATGAGGTTTGAAAAAA
>NZ_JAZHPY010000089.1:0-4236 GCF_036711655.1 Wolbachia endosymbiont of Pentidionis agamae
AAATTTTTGCGATTTATAGTCGGTTGGTAAAATTTTCTCATATACTGTAACATTCAGAAACCTAGCTCTGATAAATCCAGGAGTTTGGATCCTTAACTTGCACAATATCACCAAATTTTTGCGATTTATAGTCGGTTGGTAAAATTTTCTCATATACTGTAACATTCTCACTTGATTGATCCTCCACTCTCTTTTCCATACCTTCAACACAAAGTATTCCATATTTACTTCTTTCAGCATTTTTATCCTTTCTGTTAAACTTAATGTAACCCTTTGCAGCAAGAACATCTATACGTTCGCGAATGGAGTTTTTGCTGCCAAGACCTGCTTTATTTTCAAATACCTGAGAGAATGTATTGATTGTATATACTTTTCCTTTATTTCTGGCTTCATTATAAATTAATTGCAGTATAGCATCATACCTACGGGAGCGTTCTGCATCTAATTTTTGGCCATAACCCTTGTTTATCAACCTCTGTGACTCATAATCAAGTATGTGCCAGCAGTTATTTAATTTATCAATACATTTTGATGAAATAGCATGACCATTACGTAATTCAAATATTAGCTGACGACTACCTGCTGCTCATTCGGCTTAAACATTATCATTCCTGTAGTATAAAAGCTTCGTAATGAACCAGCACCACTGAAACTCTGAAAAGGGTCTTCTTCTAATGATTTCTTCTGAATCTTTTTTGTATGGTGTACTAAAATAATTCCTGCATCAGGATTAGCTAATGTTCTTAATTTTTCAATTCTCTCTTGTAAAAAAAATAGCATAGAATTATTGTCGTTTTCACTACCATTGTCACCAGCATCAAAAATGTTACGTAGTGGATCTATTGCAATAACATCAACTGTGTTTGAGCCAAATGAATCTTCTATTTCTTTCACAACTTCATCCATACTATCGTCGTTTAAAAGTAGCTTTGTTTGCGGGGTAATAACTAAATTATCTGCAGCAAGCTCAAGAAGTTCTTCGTCCAGCTTTAATTGTTGCATACGTTCACGCATGTAATGATAACCAATTTCAGTCTGAAGATAGAAGATTCTTAAAGGTCTTTTAGGCACCATATCAAGAAATGGAATTCCTGCTTCCATATGAAAGAGCCAAGAAATCAGAAAGTCGCTTTTGCCAACCTTAGGTGCACCAGCAAAGACTAAAAGGCCACTTGGAGTTACAATCCTTGGTGCAATTATATCCTCTGGCATTGGTGATTTGTCATTCAAATAGTGTCTTGCTGGAAATGAAATAAACCTTTTTTTGTTTAGAGTATCAGAAGTAGAAGCAGTTGCAGTATCAACAGCAGATAACGGCACTGAAGCTAAAAATTCTTTAACATTAATACTTTCCTTTACACAATCAGCTGCATCCCACTTCTCAGGTTTATCTTTTGGAATCTTAAGAACAGCAAGTGATGCGACTCCTACATCTAAAAGCTTTTTTTTAATATTTTTAGCATATATCTCACCTGCTTTATCATTATCAGGCCAAATAATAATATGTTTACCTTTAAGTGGAGTCCAATCAGTTTTCTTTGCATCTGCATTTGCTCCACACATTGTCGTTGTAGCTGTAATACCTTGCTCTATTAAGCTTTCAGCACATTTTTCTCCTTCTACCAAAACAACTTTATCAGATTTTAAAATTCCTGGAATATTGTATAGAGGCCTAGTTTCTTTTGGTGCAGTAAACTTAGATTGTTTTACATCAAAAGGACGATATTCTTTTCCTTCAGGAGTATCATAACGGTAGACTGTGACAATAACCTGATTGTTTTTATCGTAATAATTCCAACTGCAAGTAATATATTTTGTTAGATATTCGATAGTTTTATACTCTCTAGTACGCTTTATTCCAAGCCACTCAGCTATAGAAGCCATTATCTCATGAAAATCTCTTACCGTGTCTTTTCTATGTACACCTGCCAAAAGATCAATTATATCTCCACCTTCTTCAGTCTCGAAATCTTGCCAAAGTCCAGCTTTTTCTCCTGTTAATGCAATTTTCAAACTCTGTCCTCTATCACCATGAATATTGCCTACTCGGAATTTGTCACTATGAAAGGTACCACTCTGAAAAAGGTAAGAAAGACAAGATCTTAAATTCATCAATAATTGTGCTTTAATTTTTGAAACATTGTATGAATCATTCATAATTAACCCTTAAACTATAAATTCGGAGTGATTCTCCTTGTTCTATATATTCACCTGATTTATAAAAACTGTTCACTTAACAATTTCCCACATTGTTTTGGAGCGCTGTCTGATCAAAGTTTTGAGTGTCTGAGATTTGAAAAAAAATTCCAGATTTTTTAGTGGTAAAAAACTCACAATTGTCTGAGGTGTTTTTTCCATGTCCTACAGAGTTTACTAAAAAGATTTCATTCTTAAGTCTTTCATTAGAGAACATTATATGAAATCTAAAAACTCTTACCCAGGAATTGATTCTAAAGTTGTTGGTTTAGTAAAATTTTTTGCAAATTATTATAAATCACTTAAATGCTCTACTGATCAATCTATTGAAGACATAGAACAAGATCTTTTTTGTGAATTCTTCTAATGCTTGAATCAATACGATGCAACTAAAAGTAGTCTTTCAACCTTTGCAAATCAAGTTATTAAAAAACGCATCAATAATATAATTCGAAAACAACTACGCACTACTCCTAACCTTACGAGTGATACAAAGCAGCAAAGTTATTATTTTGAAGATGAAGCGATATGTAGTGCGTATACGTGTTGATGTTGAACAAGTTATTTCAAGGCTACCAAAAAAATTACAGGATTTATCTAAACAACTGAAACATCACAGCATCGCTGAAGTGGCGTATATGAGCAACATATAACGAACTACTTTACACAGCATCCTTAAGAATATGAGACATAAATTTGCATCTCTTAGTAAAAAAAGATGCAAGAAAAAGTGAACAGTTTTTGTAGTTTTAGTGAATATATATATAGCACATTATACAGTTTATGGATTTAAAAATAATAAATAGTGAAGAAAGAGCAAAAACAATAACACAAGTCTCTTAAAGACCATAGATGAACCAACGCTTTGTCTTGATTTTGAAGCTGGGTTACTTGCTGTTCAGGAGTGGAAAGTAGATTCAATTAGTATTCGAACCTGGAATGAAGCACGAGATATTGCCTGCCTTATTGGTGGCCCAAATCCTGCATTAAAATCTGATCAGGCATATAGTCAAAAACACTATGAGCATGTGTCAAGTAAATACAAAGAGCTTTCTTCTGAATTTTCTAAATATCGCTGTATTTTTATCGATAGCATAACAGTTGCGTCACGTTTATGTCTATTATGGACGAAAATGCAACCTGAAGCTTTCTCTGAGAGAAATGGCAAACAGGATATGAGAGCAGCATACGGGTTGCTTGCCCAAGAAATGATGGCTTGGCTTAATCAGTTTCAGCATATTCTAAATAAAGACATCATTACAGTTGGCACTTTAGGTCAATATATTGATGACTTTAATCGTCCAACTTGGCTGCCAAAATGCGAAGGAGCTAAAACTGCCAGTGAGATTCCTGGAATTGTTGATGAAGTAATTAGCATGGTAGGTATCAAGAAAGATGATGGCACGGAGATACGCTCCTTTGTCTGTCATACTATCAACCCTTGGGGATATCCTGCTAAAGATCGGAGTAGCCGCCTTGATATGGTTGAAGAACCTCATCTAGGTAATCTGCTTACGAAAATTAAAACTAAGGCTTTTTCTATTGATCAAACTACTAAATTTACTGCAAATAACTAACTTTTGTAGGAATTATGTTACAAACTACTGGTCAAAAGATTCCTTTTTATGGTCTAAGTTGTGCTGGAGGATTTTATAGTACTGGCATGGTTATGTATTGACAGGATAAAGAGAGTTCTATACGTCAAATAGTTTGCGAACTACGTAATGGTGCAAACAAATTTATCGATAAGATCAAAGGTAGTTGGCAACTTGTTGATCAGTGGAATATTTAGCTTTTTTATTTTTCATGGAGATTTTATGCTACAAGACTTTTTAACTGACTTTTACACCGTAAAATCACAAAGCAACTTAATACCAAAGGGTACAACAGTGAAAGTGAAAATGGCAATTAAACCTGGTGGCTATGAGAATTGGTTCACTAAAAGCTATGCTACTGGCAGCATCTATTTGAATGCAGAATTTACTATTATTGAAGGTCCATATGCAAAACGCAAGATTTATCAAATTATTGGTATTAAAA
>NZ_JAZHPY010000008.1:0-17551 GCF_036711655.1 Wolbachia endosymbiont of Pentidionis agamae
GAAATAAGTGAGAATGTAAATTTAACTTCAACTCCAATCAAGAATGATAAAAATATTAAAGAAAAAATTTTAGATATTATAAAATCTAACAATGATCCGACTCAAATAATAGAAAATTTAGAAAAAGAAGAGTTGATATGGAATTTTATAAGTGGATTAGATCATGGTCACTATGAAAAGATAAAAGGAAAAGAGTTTGGTGCAATAAAAAAAGTAAATAGAGAAGTAAATAAAAAAATAAAAGAGTCATTATGTCAGGAATGGCTGGGATACAAATCTTTAGATAACAGCCTAAATATTAGACTTCAAAGTGATAATCCAAAACCGATAGAGATGAATAAATTTATGGCCCTAGAAGATTATGATAATTTTAATATTTATCTTAGTGAGGGTAATGAAATTGCATTAAAAAAAGAAGATGGCAAGAGATATTATGATTTTAGCAAGACAAACTCACCTTCTGAAATGACTATTAAGTGGAGAGCAGGTGAAATAGACTATACATTAATTGTGGAAGTGGGTAGCAATGGAATTAGTACTATTAAAGATTTTAAAATTGGAAAAGATAGCACTGTAGATAAAAACACTATACTAAACTCAGTAAAAACGAATGAAGAAGTTTTCTTAAATGGAAATAGTTTAAGTGAGTCTTTAGAGAACTACTTAAAGAATAGAACAAAAGTGAAAGAGATATACGAAGGAAAATCACTAGGTGAAGATATTACCCCTACTAGCGCAAATCAAGCAGCACAGAAATTACGTCCTACTCCTAGACATAGAAATCAAGCTAATAAATCTCATGAGAATTCTTACAATGAATCTAATTTGTCATAAAGTTCTTTGTCTTCTGGTTATCAGTCTGATTCAGAATCGTTATCAAACAGTAATGACTTCTTGAATACTTTGTCTTCTTCGTCTACTGGATTGTTTTCACAAGAGGCTATAGAAAAAATAAGCCAGTTAGAATCTAAAATAGATGATATAACAAAATTGCTAGAAAAAACAAAATGGGAAAAGAAAATCTACAACATCAGGTTAATAGACTAACAATAGACAAAGCTGCGTTGAAAAACGCTAATAAATATTTCTTAGAACATGATAATACACAAATAGAAGAATTAAAAAATGAGAATAAATTTTTAATAAAAAGCAAAAATGATCTTATAAATACATTAGAAAAAAGAATAAAAAATCCACAAGATCAAATCACTGAGCAGAGAGTTTTAGAAGCAAAATTAGAAAAATCAGTTAATGAATTTAATGCATTAAAAACCCATAATAGTGGATTGGTTAAAAATCTGGATAATCAAAAAAGAGAAAGTCAAAATTTGAATAGCATTAATGAGGATTTATTAAAAGAAATAACAGAACTAAGAAAAAACTTAGATATTCAGAAAAAGAAAAATGATGCATTAACGACAGAGAAAGATGAGGCTATCAAAGAGTTACACAACTCACATGAAAAAGTACGACGTGTACTAGAAGAAAAATTAAATAATCAAGAAAAAAGCATACATAAATCAAAAAAACATTTAGAGGAAAAGGACATACAAAATAACTTACTGCTGGAAGAAAATAAAAGTTTAAAAAGTGAGTTGCAAGAATTAAAAGGTGAGAACTTAATCTTAACCAATGAAAACAGTACGCTAGAACAGAATAATAATAATTTAATAAAAGAAAATCAGTCCTTAAGGGAAGAAAATAAAAAATTATCACAAAAACTTGAATTACAAAATACAGATTTATATAAAAATGAATTATTCACGAAACAGAGAGAGAAGAATAACCCAGAAAAAAATATTATGGATCAGTCAGTTCCTGATGGATTGAAAACTCCATTAAAGCCAAAGGTAGCATGGAGTATAATGGATAACCCAATTCTCGAAAAAGGTCTTCAAAATCCATTAGAGCCAGAGAGAACATATAAAAAAATAAGTAATCCAAAATCTTCTTCAACCTCAATAGACCCTGAGATTATAAAGAAAGCAGCTAATGTACTTGAACAACTTAATAAAAATGATAAATTATCTATGAAAAAATCTAAAATTAATAAGAACCATGATCAACCACCTTCAAAATTATCAGGCCCGCAAGCAACACCAGTAGTCGATAATAAAGATAAAGGAAGGGGAATATAGTTATAATTCACTATAAGACAAGTTAGATAAAAATATTGTTCTACTGAAATAAACAATAATCATAAACGAGTAACTTCAGTGGTAGAAAAACTTTCTAATCTGTCTACATTAAAGCTTGCACCTGGTTGATCATGTAATAGCTTTCTGTTTTCATTTGAAGTACTTTCTTCTAAAGAAGTTGAGCTGCCTTGCTCGCCCTCCCCTTCCTGCCTATCATCCGTTAAACTTAACTTCTTTATTATTAAATTTTTAGTATTAACATCATCACATGTAGCCATTGCGTTAGAAGATCTCATGTCTGGCAAGGACGTCATTAACACATCAAGCAATTTTGCTGAGCTAAGTGCACTCAGATTATTTGAAGATTCGAACATTATTAGTGTCATAGTTGCCCCTATCAATCTAAACATATCACTATGAAAAAAACGTTGATAATATTCATTGTCAGTAAGCTTTTTATCTAATACATATTCAGTAATTTTACTGGCATAATATCTAGACACACACAAAGATCCAATACGCATAGATTTGACTAAAAAAAGATCAACATAGAATAATGGATCTTGATACCAAGTAATGTTTTGTTGACTTCTATATGAAAGTGCATACCCTAAAATTAGTGTAAAAAACATAGCAGTATAAATAATACTTGAATATTGCACCTTATATCCTCGTATTTGTTTTTTTTCTTTTTCAGTAATGATTGTATTAAAATCAATCTTTGTTTCTCCAGTTAACTTTATATATATACGTTTAAGTTCTTTTACTACTTCATCTTTATCTTTATTTTGCTCGTATATTAAATAATAAAAACGTTTAAAATGTATATCATTAACGTCTATATTACTGTGATTTTGAATCAAATATTCATTAAACTGACAATTTATAAAAAATTCACCCCTATTTTTTATTTCTACTAAGCCAGCAGGAACAATCAATGGTAAGACTAAACGCAACATATTATCTATAAAGTTGTGCTTTATTAAATCTACTGGCTGTAATGCTAAATTTATACACCATCTAAGAATAGTTGTTCCCATCATTACTTTATTATTTAAAAAACTAGGAATATTTTGTTCTAAAAACTGAAGGTCATTTACGTTATTATTTTCAAAATATTTAAAAATATAATCACGAATTACTCTTTGTTTTGAGTTTAAAAATATAATCTTAGGTAGAGACGAAAAAATAAGTAACATAGAAACAAGTATATTTGAAAAAGTACTTAAGCCACTTGGTGATAGTAACTGACTTTCTTCATCTTTTGTTTCTGTCAATCTAAAGCATACAGCTGTACTTAAAAGAACAACATTTATTAATGCTATTGATCCTGAGCGGTTACTTATTTTATCTGAAAATATAAGGAATTTAGAAATTAACTTTTCTTTAGAATTAAAATATTCATTTGCTCCTGCTTTAATTTTTAAATATTCTTTAAATTTATTAATTTTACATAAGAAGTCTTTGCAATTCTTCTTCTCTTGTTCATAAATTTCTTCCTGTTGATCTAATATGTCATTGCTTTTAAATAGTATTATTACTTTAGCGATGTAACGGCAATACAGATATCCTTTAGTAGGAAGGTATCCTATCTTCTCTAATTCTTGTGCTGCCTCTAAAATTTTATCTTCATCTCCTCTATTATTTTCAAGAAGATATTCAGCTCTTTCTTTCAAGTCCGAAAAATTTTTTAATTCATCAGAATTACTATTAATAAATAGTTCTGCACTCTTTCCAAATTTTTCTTTCAATTTTTTATGAAAAAAGTTATCTAGCGCTCTTTCTACATCATTAACTTCATCTATCGGTTCTGTTCTTTCTTCAAACCATTTTAAAAAGTATAAATTTTTTTCTTCTACTGATAATTGTTGAAATTTATTAGCTAAAGGTAATTTTTGTACTACATAACTAAAACCAAAATTCCACCAAGTTTTTAAGAGGTCAAGGATCCGCTGAATATGAGTACCTCTAAAATTCAGTAAATCAAATTGTTTTCCAATCTCTTTTTCGAATGTATATACCATGCATTGATTAATTTATCCAAGATTATAATATAGTATTCAATAAATAGAATACTGAAAATTATACTACATATTTTTAATAAAGTTTTTACAGGAAAATATACTATATTTAGATAATTCTAAACTACCTATCTATTTCACCAAAAACAATATCGAGAGAACCAAGAATTGCAGCAACATCAGCAAGCATATGACCTCTTGCCATAAAATCTAAAGCTTGTAAATGTGCAAACCCTGGAGCTCTAATGCGGCACCTATACGGTTTATTTGTTCCATCAGAAACTATGTACACCCCAAATTCACCTTTTGGTGCCTCAACAGCAACGTAAGTTTCACCTTTAGGAACACGATATCCCTCTGAATAAAGCTTAAAATGATGAATCATGGCTTCCATAGACTCCTTCATTTCTGCTCTCGGTGGTGGAGAAATTTTCCTATCCTCAGTTTTTACAGGACCTTTAGGAAGCCTATCTATACATTGCTTTACTAAGCTAATAGACTGCCTAATCTCTGCCATTCTAACCAAATATCGATCATAGCAATCACCATTTTGACCTATTGGTATATCAAAATCTAGTTGATCATATATCTCATATGGCTGGCTTTTTCTCAAATCCCAAGCAAGACCAGAAGCTCTGATCATAGGACCGCTAAAACCCCAATCAAGAGCCTGTTCTAATGTCATAGCACCAATTCCTACAGTACGCTGCTTCCAAATTCTATTTTCTGTGAGTAAAGTATCGATATCATCTATATATTTTGGAAACTCTTCTATAAATTTCGCAATATCTTCAGCTAATCCATCAGGGATATCAGCTGCAACACCTCCAGGTCTAATATATGCTGCATGAAATCTTGCACCAGAAGCTCTCTCATAGAATGAAAGTATTTTTTCTCTCTCTTCAAACAACCATAAAAGAGGAGTTGTCGCACCAAGATCCAATGCTTGAGCAGAAATATTCAATAAATGATTCAATATTCTTGTAAGCTCACAAAACAAAATACGTAAATATTTTGCTCTGATTGGGATTTCACATTGCAATAATTTTTCTACACATAATGAATATGCATGTTCTTGTGACATTGGTGATACATAATCCAAACGATCAAAATAAGGTAAAGCTTGAAGATAAGTCTTGTACTCTATTAATTTTTCAGTGCCACGATGTAAAAGTCCAATATGAGGATCTGCCCTTTCAATTACTTCACCATCCATCTCCAAGACAAGACGAAGAACCCCGTGTGCAGCTGGATGTTGCGGCCCAAAATTTAATGTCATTGTTCTTAGATCTGGCATACTTAGTAGTTAAAAGACTAAAACATTAGTATTCTACAAATAAGGCACATTAAAAGTCAATTTTAAAAAGCTTACTACTCAAGTTAAAGTATATTATACCTTAGGAATCAGAGAACTAACATTTGAGAAATAAATATGGATTAAAGATATATAACCTATGAAGCTTATTCAAAATAGGAACATATATACATACAACAAAAACTCAATCACTATAAGAAAACTTATAGTGATTGAGCAACAATAAAAAATCAACTAAGTAAACATTATCTACTTAGAATCCTCCCATTCCTCCTCCACCCATAGGTGCAGAAGAATTATCATCTTTACTTGGTAAATCAACTACCATAGATTCAGTAGTAATTAGTATAACTGCAACAGACACAGCTGTTTCAAAAGCTATACGAACTACCTTTGCAGGATCAATGACACCAGCTGTAAATGCATTTGCATAATTCATAGTCTCAACATTATATATGAGCTCTTTATCACTTTGCTTTATTAAATGATCAATTATTACAGCAGGATCAAGACCAGCATTTTTAACCAACCTTCTAATTGGAGCAAAAAGAACTTTTTTGATAATATTAATACCAACTTGCTCTTCTTCAGTTACACCTTTTAACTTTTCAAGAGCAGATAAAGTATAAAGGAGAGCAACACCACCGCCAGGTACTATACCCTCTTCAATAGCAGCTCTTGTTGCATGTAATGCATCCTCAACTCTATCTCTACGTTCCTTTACTTCCACTTCAGTTGCTCCACCAACTTTAAGCACAGCAACCCCACCAGATAACTTTGCTAAACGTTCTCTTAATTTTTCTTTATCATAATCAGAAGTTGAAGTTTCAATTTGAGATTTTATCTGCTTAATTCTAGCCTTTACACCATCAGAATCACTATTTTCAGTAACAATTGTAGTGTAATCTTTACTAACCTTAATGTTCTTAGCAGTTCCAAGATCTTCTAAAGCAATATCCTCCAACTTTATTCCAAGTTCATCCTTGATCACATACTTAGCACCAGTTAATGTAGCTATATCTTCAAGCATTTCCTTTCTTCGATCACCAAAACCAGGAGCTTTAACTGCAGAAACCTTGAGCCCACCCCGTAATTTGTTTATTACTAAAGTACTTAGCGCTTCACCTTCAATATCTTCTGCAATAATAAATAAAGGTCTACCAGACTTAACAACAGACTCAAGAATAGGAAGTAATGGTTGTATAATACTTAATTTCTTCTCTGTAATTAATACATATGGATCATCAAGCTCTACTGTCATCTTCTCGTTATTTGTAACAAAATAAGGAGAAAGATAACCACGATCAAATTGCATACCAGTAGTAAGCTCAACTTCTAATTCCTTAGACCCTTTACTTTCTTCAACAGTAATTACACCTTCTTTTCCTACCTTTTTCACAGAATCTGCAATACTATTTCCTATATCTTTGTCACCATTTGCAGAAATTACAGCTACCTGAGCAACCTCATCCATTTTATCCAAAGAAATAGTGCGGGACATAGACTCTATTTCTTTTAACACAACATCTTTTGCTTTTAGCATTCCGTTTTTAATAGAAACACGATCACTACCAGCAGCAATAGATTTTGAAGCCTCAAGTATAATATTACTAGTCAATATAGAAGATGTTGTTGTACCATCACCAACCTTATCATTACATTGAGAACAACTTTGAGCAAATATTCCTGCAATAGCAGAATTTAAAGGCTCTTCAGGCTTTATACTCTTCATTACTTTATAACCATCTTTCGTAACCTCTGGCGCACCATAAGGCTTACTTATTCCTACTGTCAGCCCTTTAGGACCTCCAGTCACCCCAACTGTTGAGTCTACCATTTTTGCAACTTCACGAATAGCTTTCTGCAAAGCCTCGCCTGATACTATTATATTAGCCATTTTATCACCTCTTATTAACAATAAATTTACAAAACTTACAATAAAAACATTTAGTCAAAGTATACAACATTATATATATATACTTAGATCTAAAACTTACTCAATAATAGCAAGTAAATCAGATTCTTTCATGAGAACAAATTTATTATTATCATGTTCTATTTCTGTTCCAGCCCACTGACGATAAAAAACCTTATCACCAGCTTTTACAGTCAACTCAATAAAATGACCGTTTGAATCACGAGAACCTTTACCAACTGCTACTACTTCACCTTTAGTAGGCTTCTTTTCTGAATTTGACGGAAGCATAATGCCACCTTGCTCTTTTTCACTAAAAGGCTTTATTAACACATTATCATATAATATTTTTAAGCTTATCTTAGACATTTATCTCTCCTATATTAATATTTAAAAGTAATATATACATCTCATAACCTCATTTCAAGGGCTATATCTTTAATTAAATGAAAAAACTTAATAACCACAATATAAAGAATGATCAAGTTAAAACTTATTCAGTACCACTGAATACACAATGATATTCTTACCAAAAATCTCAGCTTCAAGTATATTATATTCTTTTGTGATTTTCTTTAAAAGTCATAAATAAAAACAATACGACCCCATCCTTTACTAACAAAGTGATACAAACACTAAATAAGTTAAGATTATAATTATTAAAAAAATATGATTTTATAAACTTGGCAATGACCGACTCTCCCTTATTCAAGTACCATAGGCGCAAGAGTTTTTCACTTCCGAGTTCGAAATGTAATCGGGTGTTACACCTCTGCTATAATCACCAAGTTTATAAAAAAAATTAACCTAATATTTAACACTGCATACACACACATATTAATAAACAAAATCAATCAGGCTATTAGTATTAGTTAGCTTCATATGTTACCATACTTCCACACCTAATCTATCAACGTGGTAATCTTCCACGGCCTTAATTGGGAAATCTTTTTGAAGAAAGTTTCTTGCTTATATGCTTTCAGCAATTATCTTATCTATACTTAGCTACCCAGCGATGCTGTTGGCACAACAACTGGTACACCAGAGGTATATCCATCTCGGTCCTCTCGTACTAGAGCCAGATCTTCTCAAATTTCCTTTCACCCACGGCAGATAGAAACCGAACTGTCTCACGACGTTCTAAACCCAACTCACGTATCACTTTAATCGGCGAACAGCCGAACCCTTGGGACCTTCTCCAGCCCCAGGATGTGATGAGTCGACATCGAGGTGCCAAACGGTGTCGTCGATATGAACTCTTAAACACCATCAGCCTGTTATCCCCGGCGTACCTTTTATCCGTTGAGCGATGACCCTTCCATACAGAATCACCGGATCACTATGACCGACTTTCGTCTCTGCTTGGCTTGTCAGCCTCGCAGTCAGGCAGGCTTATACCATTATACTATCAAGCTGATTTCCGACCAGCTCTAGCCTACCTTCGCACGCCTCCGTTACTTTTTAGGAGGCGACCGCCCCAGTCAAACTACCCACCATACAATGTCCTAGCTCCAGTTAATGAAGCATAGTTAGATATCAAAAATATAAAGAGTGGTATCTCAACAACGACTCCATTATAGCTTGCGCTATAACTTCAAAGTCTCCCACTTATCCTGCACATCATGTCTTTGATATCAATGTAAAGCTATAGTAAAGGTGCACGGGGTCTCTTCGTCTAACCGCGGGTACCCCGCATCTGCACGGGGAATTCAATTTCGCTGAAATGATGTTGGAGACAGTGGAGAAATCGTTACGCCATTCGTGCGGGTCGGAACTTACCCGACAAGGAATTTCGCTACCTTAGGACCGTCAGTGTTACGGCCGCCGTTTACTGGGGCTTCAATTCAGAGCTTGCACCCCTCCTATTAACCTTCCAGCACCGGGCAGGCGTCAGACCCTATACTTCCACTTACGTGTTTGCAGAGTCCTGTGTTTTTAGTAAACAGTCGCTACTCCCTATTTTGTGCCACCTACCAATAGTTACCTAAAAATAGGCTACCCTTCTCCCGAAGTTACAGGTATAATTTGCCGAGTTCCTTCAACATCATTCTTTCAACACCTTAGTATACTCTACTTATCTACCAGTGTCGGTTTACGGTACGGCCTCATAAATATAAGTGCTATTTCCTGGAGCTTTTTTTAAGCATAGATCAATCCGATAAGATCTATACAAATAGAAAACCCGTCACACTTAAGAGGTTTAGGAATATTAACCTAATTGCCATCGACTACTCCTTTACGGACTTGCCTTAGGAACCGACTAACCCTACGCAGATTGACTTAACGTAGGAAACCTTAGATTTTCGGTGAGAGTGATTTTCACACTCTTTTACGCTACTTATGTCAGCATTCTCACTTCTGATATCTCCAATAACCTTTACAAGTTATCTTCACAGACTTACAGAACGCTCCGCTACCGTACCTATATATTATAGGTACCCACATCTTCGGTATACAACTTAAGCCCCGTTACATTTTCGGCGCAGAAAAACTTATTTAGACAAGTGAGCTGTTACGCTTTCTTTAAAGGATGGCTGCTTCCAAGCCTACCTCCTAGCTGTCATGGTTCTTCCACTTCCTTCCCCACTTAGCTGTAATTTAGGGACCTTAGATGGTGGTCTGGGCTGTTTCCCTTTCCACTATAGACTTAGCACCTATAGTGTGTCTGCTGTACAATTTAATATTGGTATTCGGAGTTTAGTTAGATTTGGTAAGATGATGAATCCCCCTAGTCTATCCAGTGCTCTACCCCCAATATTATAAATACAACGCTCTACCTAAATAGATTTCGCGGAGAACCAGCTATTTCCAAGTTTGATTGGCCTTTCACCCCTAATCACAGCTCATCCAATACTGTTGCAACAGTAACTGGTTCGATCCTTCAGTATGTCTTACCATACCTTCAATCTGGCCATGACTAGATCACTTGGTTTCGGGTCTAATCCATAAAACTAAATCGCCCTATTCAGACTTGCTTTCGCTACGCCTACACCTAACGGCTTAAGCTTGCTCTATAGATTAACTCGCTGACCCATTATGCAAAAGGTACGCTGTCACTTTAATAATTTAAATTATAAAATTACTTCTATAAAAAAAAATTATAAAGCTCCAACTGTTTGTAAGCACTTAATTTCAGGATCTATTTCACTCCCCTCCCGGGGTTCTTTTCACCTTTCCCTCACGGTACTTGTTCACTATCGGTTGTTAAGGAGTATTTAGGCTTAGAGGATGGTCCCCCTATATTCAAACAGGATTTCACGTGTCCCGCCCTACTCAAAAATTTGAAAACTTTCTACTTGTACAGGATTATCACCTTCTATGATTACTTTTTCCAAAATATTCCAATTCTTATCTTCAAATTGTTGGCCTTTTCTACGTTCGCTCGTCACTACTAGCAGAATCTCTTTTGATTTCTTTTCCTTTGGCTACTGAGATATTTCAGTTCACCAAGTTTGCTTTATATACCTATTTATTCAGTATATAATAATTAGTTAAACTAATTGGGTTCCCCCATTCGGAGATCTACGGATTAGAACTTGTTGACAATTACCCGTAGCTTATCGCAGCCTACCACGTCCTTCATCGCCTCTTAACACCAAGGCATCCATCAAGTGCTCTTACTATATTTAATTTATAAAATATATGTAGAATATGCAGAGTTAAATATTATTTTAATAAAATTGAATTGAGATTTAAAATCTCTACCTATAAACTTATCAAACATCTATTACAAAACTTAGAATAATTAAATTCTATTGATTAGAGTATAGAAAGTAATAAAAAGCATGTCAACAAGTTTTATAAAAAAACAATGAAGATAAACTTAATATTACTTTCCCATTTTATAATATATTAAACATGATGTGTATTTTCATTTGATAAAGATACCGTTTCTGTAAGTAAACTTTTAGGTTCCTTATCTAATGAATTCTTTATAGAAGTACAAATATTGGATGTCAAATTTGCTAATACTTTAAATCCCAAGAAAGCAGTAGGGATAAGCATAATTATTGACTCTATACCTCCTGCTAAACTTAGTGATGACATTTTATCTGTTAAAGACGATTTATTTTCTTTTTTAATAATGCAATCTGTAGATATAGAAGCAGAAACACTATACCCAAACATTCCAAATCCTAGCGCAGCAGTAACTATTAGAGGTACATGTAAAGGAAGTACTAAAATTAAAGGCAATACAACTGCTGTTATAGCTAAAGCAGCACCAGCTAATCCAAATCCTAAAACCTCTAACTTTTGTCTGCCTGTCATTAACTTTTGTTCACCTTTCATTTGACTTCTTCCTTCTGAAGCATTTGTAAGCAATCCTAAGCTTGAAATCCCTGAGATTAATCCAGATATCGATCCTATAGCAATTGCTGCAGTAACTCCAAGTCCAGATGATAGCACACATATACCTAAAGCATATCCTATACATATCCCAGCTATAGTAGCCACAGCAACATTAAGCGCTAAAGCCATTTTCTTTTCTTTTACAAATTTTAAAATATCTGAATTGCTTTTCTTAGACAGAGCCGTCCATCCTTCTTTTTCCATTAATGGAAAGAATACACTAAGATATCTTTGTAATACTTGAGGACGGTATGGGTTACTTTGTTCCAAATTAAACTCATTTTTCCAAAACAAAGCATTTACTCCATTTTGTGCATCTCTAAATTGCTTTTCTGCTTCTTCTAATATTGGATTTGCTGTATCTTTAAAACTTTCAAAATCTTCTCTCGCTTTAAGTGATGGATTAATTTTATTAAGCAACTGTTTTGCTGTTTTACCATCTTCATCTTTTATCAAAGGATTTGCTCCTGCCTTTATTAAAGCTTCAAGAATTTTTTCATTTGCACACATAATTGCTATGTGTAATAACGGATATAAGCTGCGCGTTTCTTGTCCACCAACCCAAAAACAAGCATTGATATCATTTTTTACTTTTTCCCATTGTTTTAATGTGAAATCAATCTCTTCTTTATCATCATTACTCAATTCTTTTTCTTCACGCATTGAAGATAGTAATACATTTACTACCTCACCACCTGATTGTGTCGAATCAACAGCTCGATTAAATAATTTATTCCATAATTCTAAATTCATAATAACTACCTCACTAACATAAATTAATAATGTAATTATTACATACTTATTGTGAAAAATCAACTACTTAATTAAGATATTAACATCCTTTGCTTGAATTAGACTATCATTTTCACTACTCGCTTTCTCTGTATAAAGTAAAGCAAGCCCTATATTTTTTATACTTGAGCGAAGTTCACCTATTTCTTCATCACTTTTTATTATTTTAGTACCAGCAATTGGCAAATCATTTTCTCCGCTAACGAGATAAAGTTTTCTTCTTAGACTTTGCTGTCTACTCATTCTTGTTACAACCTCTTGCCCTATATAACATCCTTTATTAAAATCTATACCATTTACTTTATCAATTAGGTATTGAAGAGGGAATGATACATTTTGCACCATATCTCGTATTCCATCTGGAATAAGATTACTGATTCTAACGTATTCATAATCATTTAAATTTCCAGATTCATCTAAACATAACTCGATAGGTGAAATTATCCTAAAACCTAAATTTACGTGCCTTGGATCTTGAAAAGTAATTTGTAATTCATTTATATTAACTGCATCAGAATTTAGTGATACTCCTACTTTATATAGCTTACTTACATCTTGAATTTTTACTCTAAGATATGTTTTTAATAAATTAAGTCTTTCAACTATTCCATTTATATAGATACTTTCACATTCAAGTAAGATATTTTTACCATTTTCAATAAGAAAAAAATCATATAAATACTTTCCTTGAGGATTAAGTAGCAAAGAATAAACTGCTTTCTGTATATTCAGCTTATTTATATTATTCGTTATGACATCTTGTAAAAACCCTCTTACATCTGGACCTGAGAGCTTTAGTACTCCCCTATTAGGTAATAGTACATAATTATTCATTCTACTTTAAATAAATTCTACTTTAAATAAGTATAGCAATAGGGTTCTCTATATAATTCTTAAAAGTATTTAGAAATTTAGCTGCAAGCACTCCATCTACTACCCTATGATCCACAGAAAGTGTAATTGATATTATCTCCACTATTTCAAGTTTATTATTTATCACTACTGGTTGCTTTTCTGACTTTCCAACAGCCATGATGCAAGACTGTGGTGGATTAATAATTGCACTGAAACATTTTATGCCAAACATACCAAGATTAGAAATAGTCAGCCCTCCCCCCTGAAACTCTTCAGGTTTTAGTTTCCCAGACTTTGCTCTATTTACTAAATCCTTCATTTCTTTTGATACGCATGAAATACTTTTTTTATCTGCATCTTTAATGATAGGGGTAATGAGTCCATCATCTAGCGCTACAGCAACTGCAATATCTATACTCGAATACTTGAGAATTTTATTATCTATCCATGAAGAATTAATATCAGAGTGAGATTTCATACTCAAAGCAACAGCTTTTATGATAAAATCATTTATTGTAACCCTATTACTACTATCTACTGCATTAACTTCATTCTTTACTAAAAGTAGCTTATCTAGCTTACAATCTAATGTTAAATAAAAATGCGGTATAGTTTGTTTCGACTCTGTTAAACGCTCAGCTATTACTTTCCTCATGTTACTCACCTCAGTAAGCTTACCAGTATTATTTAAAGTAGTAGTGTTATGATCAAGAGTTTTAAGTACATCGTTTCTAACTATACGCCCGTATGGACCAGTACCTTTTATGGAGCTTACATCTATATTTTTATCTTGCGCTATTTTTTTGGCCAATGGGCTTATTTTTATTCTGTCTTTTATATTTTCCTCCATAACACTAGATGCTGATAGTTTTTTCTCATCTATAGCTACATGTTTAACTGAAGAATTGCTTGCAGAATCCATACTTAAATCTTGATTTTCTTCTTGAATATCTTTTTTATTTTCACTACTTAAATATGTATTAAGATCTTCCCCTTCTTCAAGCATTAATGCTATAACTTGGTTAACTTGCACATTACTTGTTCCCTCAGGAATTAAAATCTTAGCCATGATTCCTTCATCCACTGATTCAAATTCCATAATAGCCTTATCAGTTTCTATTTCTGCAATTACGTCACCTACTTCAACTCTCTCTCCTTCTTTCTTATGCCACTTAACTATTTTCCCTCCAGTTTTATTCATAGTTGGAGAAAGCGCAGGCATTAATATTTCTATTGACATCTCATTATTTCCTACTTGAAATTACTTATCTGTTTAAATCATTCTATACTACATGTCAATTTAATTGTGATAAACAATAAACTATCTTAATCAAGCAAGTTTATATTTAAATTGTAAAGTATTTAATAGTTTTTTTGTTATAAGTTAATAATTTTACACATACAACCTCAATTCTAAATAAAAATAGACCAGAGAAGTCTAGCATGATTTCCTTTGTATCCAATTCAAATTTTTAAATTATTAACTACATTATATTTTCAGTGTTGATTTTTTATTTCAAAAGAGATTTAATCTCGAAAATATAATATATAGTTTCAACTTTTTTAATAATTAGCATGTACTTGTATCTTAACAGTTTCTTTGGAGGGTTCAAAAATGATTTCTAAAAACTTAGAAGCAAGCCTAAATAGAGCATTATTGATTGCTTCAAGTCTCAATCACACTAATGCAGACTTAGAACATTTATTACTTTCCCTAGTAGGTGACATCGATGTCAATCGTATCTTATCAAAATGCAATATGAAGATAAGTGAGTTAATAGATGTTAGGCGTATTTTTTCCAAGCTCAGCATAGAATGCAATTACTCAAGTAGTGATGATATAGAAAATTTATTATACAATAAATTTCATCTCTTAAAAGTTAGTGAAGTACATGATATTCAAGCTAGCTCAACATTTCAATGCATAATACACAAAGCAATAATACATGCTCACAGCATAGGAAAAAGAGAAATTAATGGAGCTAATGTTTTTATAGAAATACTCTCTACAGAGAATCTAGATATTAGTAATTATCTTTCCTTAAAACAAAATATTAATAACTTTAACCTGATAAGTTTGATATCAAATACTGCGTATTCTGATGATGAAAAGAAATGCACTACTGATCATAAAGAAAAACCTGGTAATAATGATAATTCTGCACCTAAAGCAAATGATGAGATACTAAAGGATGAAGAAGTCTTTAATAACTATTGCGTTAATTTGAATGACCATGCGAAACATAAGAAAGTAGACTGTGTAATTGGACGTTCCTATGAATTAAATCGTACTGTAGAAATATTACTAAGGCGTAAAAAAAATAATCCAATGTATATTGGTGATCCTGGTGTCGGAAAAACAGCAATAGTGGAAGGTCTAGCACTAAAAATCGTTGAGGGTAACATACGCCCATTAAATTCAAGCATAATTTATGCTTTGGATTTTGGTTCTCTTCTCGAAGGAACTCGTTACAGAGGGGATTTTGAAGAGAGAATAAAATCTATCATAAGAGTAATGGAGATAAAGCGTAATTCTATTCTCTTTATTGACGAGATACATAACATAATAGGGGCTGGATCAACAAGTGGAAACTTTCTTGACGCAAGTAACTTGCTAAAACCTGCATTAGCAAGAGGAACATTACGCTGCATAGGAGCAACTACTCACAAAGAATACAATAGAAGTTTCGGAAAAGATAAAGCACTTGCGAGAAGATTTCAAGTCATTGACATTAAAGAGTCTTCCGTCAAAGAAACAATTAAAATATTGAGTGGAATTAAACGTTACTATGAAGTATATCATGATGTATATTATACAAAAAGTGCTATTAAATCTGCTGCTGAACTTTCACACAGATATATTGCTGAGCGAGTCCTGCCTGACAAAGCTGTTGATATTATTGACGAAGCAGGTGCATACAATAAATTACAAAAAAAGAGAAGTAAAGTCATACGGCATACAGATATTAAAAATATTATTACTAGAATCACTAAGATGCCGTGTGGCTCAGAATGTAATGACTTTAAGAAAATTCAATTTCTAGAACAAAATTTAAAAAAGGTAATTTTCGGTCAAGAAAAACCTATAGAAACTATTGTTAATTCTATAAAAATTGCTATGTCTGGATTAAGGAATCAGGACAAGCCTTTAGCTAGTTATCTTTTTGCTGGACCAACAGGGGTTGGCAAGACTGAACTCGCAAAACAACTAGCAATAAATATGGGTATGAATCTTATACGTTTTGATATGTCTGAATATAAAGAATCTCATACAATTTCAAGAATGATTGGATCTCCTCCTGGTTACCTGGGTTATGATCAAGGTGGACTACTCACCGATGCTGTATTAAATAATCAATATAGTGTTGTGCTTCTCGATGAGATTGAAAAAGCTCATAGCGATATTTACAACATATTGTTACAAGCTATGGATTACGGCTGTATTACAGACACTTTTGGTCGCAAAGTTAATTTTACTCATGTGATTCTAATTATGACTACTAATGCAGGAGCACTGGAGCATAGTAAAGAGTCTATTGGTTTTGGAAATAAAATGTATAGTGTTAGTGATAGTGAAAAGGCAGTAAAGCAAGTTTTTAGTCCTGAGTTTTGTAATCGTCTTGATGCTGTTGTATCATTTTCTACTTTAGAACAAAATGTCATTTTGCTCGTTATAGAAAAATTTATTTCAGAGTTAAGAAAGCAACTTTTGCAACAAAGAATAGATTGTACAGTAGAAAGTGAGGTAAAGTTTTATATTGCAAAATTATATCATAACACAGAAATGGGAGCACGCCCAATAGAAAGAATAATTGATAAAGAAATAAAAAGTTATCTTGCGCAGAAAATATTAAGCTATGACTTAAAAAACGGTAATAAATTAAGAATTTATATAAATAATGCAAAAGTTGCTTTTCGTATAACTTAAGTCTCTACATGGATATCAATGCACTATAAAAAATTAATACAGTTGTTTTTTCAACAAAGTTATACCTCTTTTCTAAACTAGAAAAACCGGAAGATAATTAGCTTAATTGGAGAAATTGAGGAAGAAACCTAAGCAATATCAAGTAAAATATTTATTTTTTCTTAATAGGAGTGCGAGCGGCAAAAATTTTTGCTTCCGCAGTTTCGCCATTACCATTATAATATAGAAAATCAAGTA
>NZ_JAZHPY010000090.1:0-3992 GCF_036711655.1 Wolbachia endosymbiont of Pentidionis agamae
TATAATTTATTGAGTTTATCCTGCTCTCCTTCTCTTAGCTTCACTTCTATCTATTTACTAATCCATAACTGGGGTTAGAAAAACAGAGCAGTTTATACGACTTTTTCGAACGGTAAACGGCACGATTTTAGAGTTTTCAAAGAGTTAAAAATTCATATTTTAAAGGTTTTGGCAGATATAGAGATTTGTAAAAAAATTCATGAAAGCCGCATAAAAAGATGAAAAAGGACTAAAGAAAAAAGGAAAAGAGCTTGCTAATCAGAGAGTAGTCGTAGAAAATGTAATTGGCTTATAAAAAGGTTTAAAATTTATTTACAGATCACTATCGAAATCTGCGAAAACGTTTTGGTTTAAGATTCTATTTGATAGCTGGAATTTACAATCGATAGGTGTCTGTATGAGAGTTATGCAAGAGGTCTATTAAAAATAGCATAGCAAAATAGGAGATTAAAAAAAAGATTGAAACAGTTTTTGGTTACCTAAAAAACAGACTTGAACTTAAGGTATAGATCTCCGATAAATTTTTTAGTTAACTAAAGGCTATTCAAAATCTAAAACTATGACCTTATCTCTCTTTGCTTTTAGACAATCTATCTTATATTAGTAATCCAGTTTTTAACCTGTATTAAGTAACACAGAGAATATAAATTGGATGCGAATAATATAAAAGAGAACATTTGGTGTAATATAGCTGCAACTACTGGTACTTTAAATAATAATGTTATAATACCTAACGTTATCTGAATGATAATAAGAAGTAAAGTAATGTATAAAGGATAAAGCCTAATATTCTTCATTACTACTATGCATATTAGTAATAGTATTATAAGTGCTAATACTCTATGTATAAACTGCACTGTAATTCTATTTTCTAAAAAATTCATCCATATTGGTTTAAAAAAAAATAAATCATTAGGAATTATTTCTCCATTCATTAATGGAAATGTATTATAGAGTAACCCTGCATTCAGTCCTGCAACAAATGCACCAAAAATTATTTGAATGAAAGTAAGGATTAAAGCTAGAGTAATGTATATTATGCTGTAATTACTAACTGTAACATTATCTCTTATTTTTATTTTATTGCATATGGATTGAAAAAATAATAATGAAAAAATTACCAGCGCCAATAATAGGTGAAATGCAAGCCTATAATGGCTAACATAAGGGTTCTTGATTAATCCACTATTCACCATATACCATCCTACATAAGCTTGCATTACTCCAAGGAGTAGTACTATAAGTAGTATTATTGCCAGTTTTATACTTATCTTTCTTTTCCATAGAAAATAGATAAGAGGTAGTATAAAAATGATACCTGCAAATCTCGCTGATAGCCTGTGTGTATACTCTATTAGGTAAATTACTTTGAATTCTTCCATACTCATATCAGAGTAAAAAGCTTTATACTCTGGTGTTATTTCGTATTTTAGTTTTTCTCTTATCCAATCTTGATTGCTAAGTGGTGGTATTATTCCTATGATAGGTCGCCACTCTGTAATTGATAAGCCTGCTTTTTTAAGCCTAGTAAATCCACCAATAGCAAGCACTACAATTATCATGAAACAACATATAAAGAGCCATATACTTAAAGATTTTGACTCATTTTCTATAGCCATGTTTTGTTTTATTCCAGTGTTGAGGACAGGTAATTAATTCTACTAATGCACGAAAACTTGCAATACTGTGAAGTATTCTGTATACAGGAAAAAATAGTGATGTGATATAAAAAGAAGTGGACAATTTACGTTGCTTTATAATTAAAAATAGTACTACTAAATTAGCACAATAAGTTACTACAAAGTAATACAAAAATAACTTATTCAAAAGTTGAATATATGTTATGGAAACAAGTAAAAACGGTGTTAAAAAAAATATAAAAGCAGTTGAACCAATGAAAATATTTAATAATAAAATGCCCTTTAGACCGCAGTTAATATATAACTGCTTTATATTTTTCAAGTGTACAATGTAAGTCTGGATATACCCCTTGATCCAACGAGCCCTTTGTTTTATCCAAGCTAACGGCTTAATTGGTGATTCTTCCATGGTCTCAGAATCAATAATGGCAGTTCTATAACCCATCTGAGCAAACCTCAAACCAAGATCTGCATCTTCAGTAACGTTATAGGCATCAAAAAGAAATACTTTTTTGAAAATTTCAACTGAAAAATGAACGCTGCTACCACCAAGAGGTATAGGAATATTCGCTTTTTCAAATCCTGGTAATAAATAATGAAACCAATTCATATATTCTAAATGAAAAGATCTTGTTAAAAAATTAACATCACTATTATAATAACTTAACTTTGCTTGCACACATGCTAATTTATTATTGCCTTCCCGAAATTTAACCAATGCTTTTTTTAATTGTAGATGCTCTGGTTTATCATCTGCATCATATACTACTACATATTCTCCTTTAGCAAAAAACATAGCATAATTACAAGCTTTAGCTTTTGTTTGAGGAAAAGAATTTGGTACTTTGATTATATCAAAATGCTCTGGCAGAGTATACTCTGCAAAAAAATTTACTAACTCTATATCATCATCTTCAAGTATAAGTTTTATATCTAACTTTGACTTAGGATAATCAATGGCATTGATATTACTAATCAATTGTTCAATAACCTCTCTTTCTTTGAAAACAGGTAATAATATAGTATACATAGGCAAATCTTCATCATTCAATTTCTCTTTATTCTTTTTTGATTCATATCTTTGATAGAATCCAAGAATTGTACATGTGAGCTTGAATAATGAATTAGCACATAATATTATAAATACTACCATCAAAGCAAAGTAAGAATATTTTTTTATTAATGTACAAATTGAAACAAAGAGAAGAAAAGATATATATATCAGTGAAGAATATTTTATATCTTTAGCTGAAGAAGAACTATTTTTATAGTATAAGTAGTTGCTAGCAAACTCTATATTTCCAAAATACGAATTAAGAAAGTATATTATTTTATCATGATCTACTATGAATAATAGGTACTCACTTTTATAAGAGGATTTAAGCCAAGTTAATACTTCCCGATTAATTTTACTAAGTATAAAAAACACAGTATTATTTAACTTTTGCCAAGGAATACAATTATACTTATAATATAAAGCTCTATCTACTTTTTTCCAAAGGCTATAATCGCATTCTATATTTTTATTACCTAAAATTGACATAACTAGTTGAATTTTTTACTTAAATTATGTGAAAGGAAAGATATATCTCCACCCTTACACTCTTCATTAAATGAATGCTTTTTTATTAATTCTTCTGCAACTCTAGAAGCTACTTCTGCTGCACTAAGTTTAAATTGATCTAAATCATCTAAAGCTTGCTCGGAAATTTTCTCCATTGAGGAACACAGGCTACCAGCTAATTCAGATTCCATCTCTTGTTTACCATTATTAATGATTATATTGCCCTTATCTTGTGCTCCTTTTATTAATTTACTCTTTTCACACTCTAAATCTTTAGTTTTCTGTAAAAGATAAGCTAGATAAACACATAAATCTTTTTCTAGACTTAAAGAATCTTGCATTAAACTTTGAATTCCCAAACGCCGTTTTGCTAAAGTTTTTATGACAGCACCACGTAATAACTTATATGAAGATAAAAAACCTACTATAAAAGCGAAAAAGATAATTAGTGATGTAGACATACTTTTTTAAATTCCTTGGAAACAAGGTTGCTAACTAATTTCTTTTCAACTTTAAACCTAGTAAGCTTAGAATAATAAGCTGAGGCCATATTGATAGAAATTATCTTTAGCTCATCATAATATTCGGACTTCATCTTCAGAACTTCTAGTTCCAGTAAATTACTTATCTTTTTTAATTCATCATTCAGAACAGCATTTATACTAGATTTCATTACCTCCACATCATTTAATGCACAATTTATAATGCCTCTTGCTTCTAGCTCTGCTTTCTGAAACCCAGACCTATATTGTTTAATATTATTATCTATTATTTTTAATAAACTGACA
>NZ_JAZHPY010000091.1:0-3926 GCF_036711655.1 Wolbachia endosymbiont of Pentidionis agamae
TTCTATTTTAGAATACACTATTTCATCACTTATCTATCTCTATATCAACTCTCTCAAATTAGGAGATATAGTTAATGATAGAATAATTAACAATGATCCAAACTTAACTTTTCCAAAACTCTTTCAAAAATCATTAGTTGTTTTTCTTAATGGGCAAAGAGAGAGTCAAAAGGAAGTCAATTTCATTGCAGGACGCGTCATACTATCTCAACTTTCGAATACTTCAGTTACCAAAGGAACATCCAAGTCTCAAGATAGATAAAGTTGTACTTTTACAAGAGAAAGCTTTTGTGCCAAGCATTTTTTAGTGTTTAGCATAATATGGTATACATCAGATATGAATTAGAAATTTGATGTGGTAAGTGTACATACGTATAAAGAGATAATTACTATCTTTCTAACTTAATGGTTAGGTTAAAAACTCTAACCACAAATTCTTGTAGCCAAAAGGTTTAAGAGTATTCAGCTAAATACTTTTATGAAAATTCAAAAAATACTTGATATCATTACTATTATGATATATAATTTACTAATCAATAAATGGTGTGGGTGAATTTATGACTGATATTAATGATGAATTATACCAAGCAGTTCTAGATAAGAGTTTAGAAAAGTGTGAAGCATTGCTTCAAACAAAAAAAGTTAATATTAATGCCAAGTACGGTGATGGTATCACTGTTTTACATGTTGCTGCTTCGCTTAAAAAATTGGAAATCGTGGAACTTTTAATAAAATACGGAGCAGATGCTCTTGCTATTGATAAGGGTAGTAAAACTCCTTTAGATCATGCTATACTTTTTAAAGCTGGGGAAGATATTACAAAGCTTCTAGAAGAATCCATGGCTAATCAAAAACTATTTAAAGCAGCCAAAAATAATAATTTTTTAGAAGTACAGAAGTTGATTAAAGAAAAAAAGGCTGATGTTAATGCTACTAATAAGGATGGTGATACTCCTTTACATTGCGCTGCTAGAAATGGGCACACAGAAGCTGTAAAGGTTCTAATAAAAAATGGAGCTGATGTTAATGCTCGTGATGAACGTGGTTATACTCCTTTATATGTTGCTGTGATGTGTGGTCATAAAAACATTTTAACCCTTCTATTAGAAAAAGGAAAAGCTAAAATTGATGTTCAGGATAACAGTGGCCGTACCTCTCTATTTTGGGCTGTTTTACGTGACAAACATATTGTAGAATATTTAATAAGTCATGATGCAGATATTACAATTATAGATAAGGCTGAAAGTACTGCTTTATCGTATTGTCAATCCTTAGATGTTGCGAAGCCCATAATTCGTGAAATAATAAAACTCGAATGTTCAGGTAGAAACCTTAATAATGGGTTTTATAAAAATAAAGAAATGATAGAAAAGAATAAAGAGTTCAATTCTTATTATGAGGGATGTAAACTGAAGAAAAAAATAGGATATTGCTCAATATCTTCTGCAATTTTTCTAACAATTACATGTACAACCTGTGTTGTTGTATGGTTAGAAATATTAACCTCAATTGTTATAGGATTCGTAGTTGGGCTTGTAGGAGTGCTGGTTACAGCAATGATATTAAAGGAGCCTATAGCACAGCTGCTTAGTGAACATAAGAATGAACTTGTAATGCAAGATCAATCTCAATTAATATGAAATATTAAAAAGATACTTTGATTTCTAAGTTGAGCTTTGTGAACTGGCCTCTACCTGCTAGCAAGCAAGTAAAGGCTTTATTTTTTATTATCTAAAAACTTTTCACAATAAATCTACTTTCAAAATGAATTACTCTTAATATTAACGGGAGTTTTGATAACATATCCCTTTAGATATTGTTGCATTATTTAGTAGACTGTTTGGGCACTTGCTTTTTATATCATTCAATGATTTACTAGGATATTTATTAAATATACTAATTCCTAAATATAAACCTCTTTCAATATCATCAAATTTCTCCATTTTATTTTTTTCAAATGTCGAAAGAGAATCATTCAATGGTTGTGAGTATTTTGCTCCTGTAAATTTTCTGACTGCTAGATCAGCTAGCATAATACCTCCACTCACATCAATTTGTGAAAAGTTGGCTAAGTTTTTCTCATAACAGGCAACGTTATGCTGTGCAGGAGGTAAAGAAGGAGTACTTCGAAATAAGCTATTTAATGTAGCAGAAGCTACAGTTTTTACCCAATTAATGCTGCTTGCAATAAAAAAAGATGAACGTGTTGCGCTACTTGGTACATGTGTAATGCTAACTGGATTGATATTTTCACTTTCCTTAGTAATTTCTGATATTGTTTTATTTTGGTAATATTTTTTAGCAAATTCTGAAGCTGTTTTTACCTTCATTATTTTTAATAGTTATATTAGCATTATTATCATACAATATTTTTATCATTCTGGGATTCCGAGATCTAATAGCATAATGCATAGGAGTGTTGCCACCTTCATCTTTAATATTAATATCTAAATTATGCTTTAAAAGAAATTCCATTATTTTTACACCACTATTAGTAGTATCATAAGAATAGAAGCTATTACTAGCGGCAATGTGCAACAGTGTCTGATTAGAATTGTTATTTAAATCAATTTTAGCACCTTTGTTAAATAATCTTTCCATGATTTTAAAATTATTACTCTTAATAGCTTCATAGATAGAAGTGTTGCCACCTTCATTTTTAGCATTAATATCTGCACCTTTCTTCAGGAGAAGCTCTATTATTTCTAGATATTCAGGAGTTGATGAGCTTGGAAAATTACGGGCAGCATAGTGTAAAGGTGAGATAATCAAAAAAAAACCACTGGCATTTAGTTCAGAACCTTTATCTAGTAAAAATTTTACTATTTTGAAATTGTTATTTTTAGCAGCAATGGACAATGGTGTATATTTATAGCCAAAATCTTCACGCCATATAGCATTGATATCAGCACCTTCATCTACTAAAAACTGAGCACTTTCTAAATTGTTCTTTTGAACAGCAATGTGTAATGGCATTGCTTCATCATCATCTTTTAACTCAGTAATTTTACTAATGCCATTATTTTTCATCTCTTCGACGCATTGTTTAACTTTTTGAAAATTATTTTCCCTTAAAGCAGTGAATAATTTATCTTTTAACTCTTGTTCTTTTGTAACCATAAAACCATCTTTTTAAAATAAAATATTTATAGTATTATGTTATATAATTGAAATAGTCTAGCCTATTTTAATAGAACTAATAAAAAAACTAAAAATTTCTGGTCACTAGTATTTAAAAGATTATTTTTAAGTAGTATACTAATTAAACTTTTATGCAAAGGCTGAAGCATATACCTGGAGAAAATAAAGCATGCCAAACATGTTTTATGCTTTCTTACCGATTACTATAACGTCTTCTTTGAGAAAAAAATAGTCAGGTACAACTAAATTTTTTGGTGCTGGCCCCCCTATAACACGCCCAGAAGTATCATAATATGAACCATGGCAAGGACAAAACCAACCATTACCATCTTTTGTAGAATGATCAATTGGCACACAGCCAAGATGAGTACATATAGCAAGTGTAACGAGCCACTTATCTTTTCCTGGATGAACCCTGCTCTCATCAAGCTGTGGGTCCCTTAAAGCACTCGAATCAATAGTCCTTGCAGATTCAATTTCTTGTTGAGTTCTATGCCTAATAAATACTGGCTTGCCTTGCCACTTAACTTTTTTTGTTTGTCCTTCTCGAATTTCAGATAAGTTTATTTCTACAGTTGACATAGCTAAGACTTCGGCAGATGGTCCAAGTGATTTAATTAATGGTAAAATTGAAACTGCAACCCCATATACTGCAATAAAACCTGTAATTAAAAACATAAAACTTCTTCTATCAGTATTTAGTTGTTCATCTCGCTTAGGTTTTTCAATCATTTTTATTGATTAATATATAGCATTTAATTTATAATGTAGGGGATTATAAGTTA
>NZ_JAZHPY010000092.1:0-3869 GCF_036711655.1 Wolbachia endosymbiont of Pentidionis agamae
CATAAATTCATTTATTTCTATGTCGAATTCAAACTTTGCACCATTTTTATCATGCCAGAAAGAGATTTTTTTAATGGACATTCTCTCAGAGATATAAGATGATAACTTTTTATTAGGATGGTTTCTGAGATATTCTATAAAGTAATCTGAAGGTATTGAATAATTATTTGATGTATTAGGCATATTTACTTCACATTTTATATTACTGTAATAATATAAAACGATTTATACTAAAAATCAAACATTTATTTAAACTTTAATCATATTGATAAATAATTTTACCTTGCGCGATCGTACGCATCACGCGTCCTGTTACCTTTCGGCCATTAAAAGGAGAATTTTTTGATTTACTCACAAAATTTTCTGTTTTTATTTCCCACTCATAATCTAGGTCAACCAAAGTTAAATCTGCAACCAGACCTTTTTGTATACGTCCACGTGGTACATGAATAATATCTGCAGGCTGATAAGTCAGTTTTGCAAGTACATCAAGCAAATTCATCTTTTTGTTATGATAAAGTTCAAGTGATAAAGGAAGTAAAGTTTCAAGACCAACAATACCAAAAGCTGCATTTTCAAGTGATAAGTTTTTTGAATGGTAATCATGTGGAGCGTGATCTGTAGCAATACAGTCAATCACACCATTTTTTAAACCTTCAATCATAGCTAACATATCTTCTTCTGTGCGAAGAGGAGGGTTCATCTTTGCAATTGCGCCATACTGCTTTACTGCGTCCTCAGTTAAAGTAAAATGGTGAGGAGCAACTTCGCAAGTAACATTTAAGCCTAAATCTCTTGCACGCTTAATTGCCTCTAACGAATCTTTTGTAGAAACATGTAAAACATGATAATGCACATTTTGTATATCCTTCATCAATAGTATGTCACGATTTACTATAATCGACTCCGAAGCATTTAAAATGCCTTTAATCCCTAGTTCTTCAGAAACTTTACCGTAATTAATTGCGCCACCAGCTGATAAATCTAGATCTTCTGCATGCTGGGCAATTGGAACATTAAGCATGCTTGAATAAAGTAGCGCTTGTCTCATCACAAATGAATTCATAACTGGCATGCCATCATCAGTAAACCCTACTGCTCCTGATTCTTTTAAAAGTGCCATTTCAGTTAACTTCTTTTCCGAAGAGGTAATTTTAGCATAAAATTCAATATTTACATGTGAAGTCTCAAGTGCTCTATATTTTAAATATCTAGCAAGAACAATATTATCAATAGGTGGAACAGTATTGGGTTGACAAACAACTGTAGTGACGCCTCCAGCAGCTGCAGATTTACTTCCTGTATATATGGTTTCTTTATGCTCTTCACCAGGTTCGCGAAAATGTACATGAATATCAATTAAGCCAGGCATTAGGATAAGCCCTTTACAATCTATAATGTCATCAATACCAGATGGAATCCCATCTTGAAATAATTGCTCACCAAAGTCAACAATCTTATTTCCTTGAGTCAGTAATGAACCATTTATATCAAGTTTACTTTCAGGATCAATAATACGAGCATTTGTATAAGCAATTTTATAATTCTCTTTTTGCCCTGTTTTTAATAAATTCCAAATCTGTTTCACTATTGCTTAAATATTAGTATTAATAAAAATCTAAGAGTTTTCAGAAGAAAATGCAAATTTATCTTCGATTTTTTTCTACCTGCTTTCTATTTCTAGCTATATTGTACTTTATAATTTTATCTAAAAGTCACCTATACTTAAGTTTTGGATTAGAAAAAAGTAAAGAAGCTTTTGAAAGAGCTTAAAATATTTATAATTTGTTTGAAAATTAAGCATCTGAAATTAATAAATACAGAGTATCAATTTGCATCTCTCTTGATCAAATTGTTATTTTATATATAATCAAATACTGTCTTTATAATGAAGTATGACAAATTTTATTCAAGAGCCTAGTGAGATAAGAAAACGTGTACAAAGCTTTCACTATATTGACGAAAAAAGCTATATACGTTATCTCACAGAAAAAGTAGAGTTGCTACCTGAAGTAAGCAATAGAATTTGTATTATTGCAAGACAAATAATTGAAAAAATTAAACACAATAAGTTAGGGGTTATAGAATCTCTTCTACAACAATATTCACTTTCAAGCGATGAGGGAGTAGCCTTGATGTGCCTTGCTGAGTCATTGCTGAGAGTTCCAGATAGCTACACAGTAGATGAATTAATTAAAGATAAGATTGTAGATCAGGGATGGAAGAAACATTTGGGGTCATCTTCATTATTTGTTAATGCCTATACTTGGGGTCTCATCATGGGTAGCGATATACTAAAAGATCAGAAAGAATGTTCAAGGTTTCAAAATATAATTTCAAAATTACTTAAAAACTTAGGTGAGCCTTTGATCCGCAATATAGTAAAACATGCGGTATCTATGTTAGGTAAGCATTTCGTTATTGGTCATACAATAGAAGAAGCACTAGAATATACTAAGTTAGATGAAAATAGTAAATTTTCTTACTCATATGATATGCTTGGGGAAGCTGCTCGTACTTGTGAAGATGCAGAAAAATACTTCAATTCATATATGCATGCTATAAAAGTTATAGGTTATTCCACTACTACTACTGATAATTTAAAGTCTCATGGCATTTCAATAAAATTATCTGCTTTACACCCACGTTATGAATTTGGTCAGTTTGATCTAGTAGCAAAAGAAATATTTTCTAAGGTTTTAATGCTTTGTCATGAAGCAAAAAAACATAATATTTCATTGTGTATTGATGCAGAAGAATCAGAAAGACTCGAAATATCACTTATTTTATTTGAATTGTTACGTTTAGATCAATCACTATCCGGTTGGGAAGGACTTGGCATTGCGGTTCAAGCATATCAAAAACGTGCTCTTTCAGTTCTTGATTTTATAGAGGATGTTTCTATAAGATCGCAACATAAAATCATGGTAAGGCTTGTAAAAGGAGCGTATTGGGATTCAGAAATTAAACGTGCACAGGAAATGGGCTTAAGTAGTTACCCAGTGTTTACAAGAAAAAGTTACACTGATGTGTCTTATTTAGCTTGTGCACAGAAGCTCTTAGCTAAGGTAAATAATTTTTACCCATGCTTTGCAACACATAATGCTTATACTTTTTCTGCTATAATAGAACTTGCTGATAAGGATCATCCTGGATTTGAATTTCAGCGTTTATATGGAATGGGGAAGGATTTGTATGAATATGCAATGACAGAGCTCACAACAAATATTAATTGTTGTGTTTACGGGCCAGTGGGTTCATATAATAATTTATTATCCTACTTGATTAGGCGTCTTCTTGAAAATGGGGCAAATAGTTCATTCATTCACAAAATACATGATAAAAATGTTAGCATTGAAGACTTAATTTGTAATCCATTGGAGAAAGCAAAAAATTTTAATTACGAACCTCATCCTAGTATTCCACTACCAAAAGATATTTTAGGAACAGAAAGAATAAATTCTTTGGGTATGGATATTAATGACTCAACAACAATTTTACAATTTAGAGATTATGTAAAATTCTTTAATGAAAAAAAATGGCAAGTAGGACCAATAATCTCTGGAGAATTGTTATTTGATAATAATAATTTTGTTAAAATAACAAACCCAGCTCTTTTGGGACATATAGTTGGAGAAGTTTCATACACAATAGATAATCAGGCTATTGGTGCTCTTGAATCTGCACATGAGGTTTTTCATAAATGGCAAAATACTGATGTAGAAGAGCGTGCTAAAATTCTTGAAAAGGCTGCAGATTTGATTGAAGAAAAAAGACAAAAATTAATTTATCTTTTAATTGTAGAAGCAGGAAAGATTTTATCAGATGCAGTAGCAGAAATTAGAGAAGCTGTTGATTTTTTACGTTAC
>NZ_JAZHPY010000093.1:0-3829 GCF_036711655.1 Wolbachia endosymbiont of Pentidionis agamae
CTGTGATTTTTACTAGTATTCCAGGTCTATGGCACATAGGAAGTGGATTTGATTGAGTATGTAAGTCTGTTCCTCTATCAAACCTTCTTGGCTCTTGTTTTGCATAAAGCGGTTGTCCGAGTGTATTTACTGTTTCATTGAAATCTGCTGGAGCAAAATAAGTCGTAAATGTATTTGCTGTCCCAAGAGGAAAACAATGTCCGGTATCTTTTTCGATAAATCTTCTCACATTACCTTCTGGATCTGTTGCTTGTCCTCTATACTCTTCAAATGTAATACCACAAAATGTAAATCCTGAGCGCATATCATTTCTGAGCGCTGCTCCTTCTTGCCATCTTTCATATGCTTCTTTGACTTTTGCATGAGAAGTTAAAGCGTCAAAAAACTCAGGGCTGATTAAAGCATGAATTCCTGTCATATATTCACCGCTTAAGTTATCTTCAATATGGCGTAGTACTTCCGTGCATTTACGTTTTACATCCGTTGTTGCTGTTCCTAGTGCAAAATTTACTACTTTTGGAGTAATGTTAAACTCTGTATATAAATTTAGCAGTTCAGATCCATCTGCATCTAGAATAATTCCTTTTAAAGCTCCCATACGCAAATGTTCTAATGTGATAGAGTGTTTATTTCTCATCGACTGCATATGATCAGTTATTACATCAGCTAAAGCCTTTAATTCATTTTCTGAGCCAAACGCTCTAATTCCCTGTACCTCTTCAGGTAATACTACATCGTCATGAGGAATATGCGGAATTGTAAATGTTCTTACCTTTCTTTTACCTCTTTTTCCTACTGTGGCTGGGGCTCCGGGTAACTGTGTCGGTAATAAACTTAAAACTCCGTTTTGCTCTTCAATTGTGATATGGCGAAACCTCACTTGGAAATAATTTTAAACTTTCAGTACGACCAAAATTAATCGGCAGTATATTTATTGCACCAGTGAGTGCTGTCATACTAAATGCTGGATTTGAAAATGGATTTTGCATATTATACCCCCTTGCGAATGATTACACCACGTGTTTCAAGTTGTTTTATTGCTGCTATTTTTTGTTCTTCAGTAATACCTGTTGGCCAAACAATTGCATGACCAGCTAAAAGGGCAATACGCGTAATTATTACTGCCTTGGTATTCTCTTTTGCATCTACATCACTTGCAATTACACCTATAGATGTTTGAGTTCCATCTGTTCCTACAGGATTTAGAGCTTTAATAAAACCATCGTCAGTTTTTCTAGCAATTACTGCTCCTAAGCTAAGATTTTGTCCTTTGGCAACAGTAATTTGTTCTCGTGAATATAGATTGGACACTTCATATTTCAGAAGATCACCAAGATTATTCTGTTCAGTTATACAAGTCATTTTCCCCCATTATACGTGCTTTAGCTGCTTGCATTACAAAGTCTTCTGACTGTGGTAATGTACTTAAAATTTCAGTCTTCATTGTTCGTTCCGCAAGTATAGACATTAAAATTTCTTGTGCTTGTTTGTTACTTACACCCTGCTCAATAAATTCTGTTATTTTTTCTGGCATTCGTGACAAATTACACAGACGTATTAGCTCCAAAATCTCAGTGCGACAGCTATCATAACCTTGTTGCTTGCCTTGATCATCATGGTTTATGGGTTGTTCTTTATTTATTTCAAAGTTAGCTTTAGTGTTCAAGGTTTGTTCAGTCATAGTAAAACTCCTTTGTTTGTTGATAAGTGTTTTTTCTTTAAGTTCAGAAAACGTTGTTATTCCATCTGCTAAGCCAATATCTATTGCATTTTTACCAAAATAAAGTCCTGCTTCAGTTGATTTAACGGTAGAAGTAGAAAAGTTACGATTACGTGCTATAAGTTTAACGAGCATTTCATATAAGCGATTTACCTCTTCTTGCAAACTCTTTTGACTCTCAGAAGTAATAGGTTCATGAGGATTTAAATCATTCTTTCTCTTACCTGCAAAAACCGTTGTATACTTGATACCTTGGCTTTGATCAAATCCACTCTGATCAATGTGACTTGCAATTACCCCAATGCTGCCTATTCCTGAAGTTCTGGTTAAAAAAACCTTTTCAGCGCTTGAAGCAATTGCATATGCAGCAGAATATGCATCATCATTTGCCATTGCTATTATTTTTTTCTTTGCTCTTGATTCATGAATAAAATCAGCTAGGTCAAAAATTCCATTCACTTCTCCACCTGGACTGTCTATATCAAGTAAAATTGTCTTAATTTCTTTATTTGATAAAGCTTCTTCCATTTGTTCGTAGATTTGATCATATGATGTCATTCCTAAAAAATCATCAAAAGCTCCTGGTTTTTTAGTCAAGATTCCGTGAATCGGTATAATTGCAGTTTTTTCTATGTTGTTTTTGATAGAGTGCTTAAAATTCTTGAAAATTGGTTGCTTATTACTTTGCAATGACAACAACTCAAAACTCCTTGGTTCAAGCATTAATGGTTTATTTAGTAACATTGTTTTCTCTAACATCAGAATCAAAAAAAAGTCCAAAAGAATCAGCACGTTTTTGATCCTCAGCAATCTCTTGATCAATCTCTATCTATATCATAACCAAGTTCTGAAACTACCTCTGTTCTACTTTTAAAACCATTCCTTACTGCCATCTGCTGTGCTTGTTGGTCTTTTAATGGGTCTACCCAATCAAATCCTTGAGGTATCCATTTTACGTCTTTTAGCGTTTGATCATCTATTGTAGAAAGTTTTCCAGATAAAGTAGCAAGCTCTATCCACCTATTCCACACAGGACGACAAAACTGAAATACCATAATGTTATGCTGTAGCATCGCACATCTTCTCCTGAATTCTATTAGTCCTGCACGAATTGAGGAATAGTTTACATTGGTTAAATCTCCTGTAAGCTGCTCGTAAGTAATTCCAATACCAATTGCAATTGCTCTCAGCTGCTGTCTCATAAAAGCTTCATAACTTCCTCCAACATCTGATGGTTCTGAAAATTTAATATCTTCTCCAGGGTCTAAGAGTTGCATAGTACCAGGTTCGAGTCCTGAAAGTGCTACTCCATGCTCATTCGATTCACCTTCTCCCATAATATTTGCTTCAGGATCAAGTCTTGTGATAAATCCAGCAAACATTGCAGCAGTTTTCTTTCTTACCAGCTCTGCATCATCATACTGATCAAGCTCATAAAGTTTTAAAAGTACAGAACTCAGCCATGGTTCTCCTCTAATTTGCCCAGGCCTTAGTGGTTTATAAACATGCAAAACATCATTTGCTGGTACGCGGACAGATTCTCCAAATGAACTTTCACCTGGGTGTTCTCGAAAGAGGTAATACGCTTCTCTTTGCCCAAGTCTGTTAAACTCAATGCCATTACGAATTACATTATCATTTGCCAGTAGTTGGTTGCTCTTGTTATCCAAAGCTCTGATTCCAGAACTTTTAGCTGCAGTGGAACTGAAAATCCATCTTCTGATTTGCGATTTCTGAGGCGTACAAAACATTCACCTCCTTCAACCATGCTTCTACAAACTAGTGCTTGTAATCCATAAAAATCACTTATTCCACTACTGTCTGACTCATCTGTCCAACGTAGCCATAACTCTTGAACTTTTTTACGAAACTCAGAATCTTTTGCCTTTGATTGGGGTTTTATGCCAATTCCAACAGAGTTGCTCACTATTGTATCAATAATATTTGCAGCATAAGGATTCTTACGTACCATATCTCGAGAACGACTGCGCAAAGTTTCAAGATTATGGGAAAGTAAGCTATTGATGCCACCTACCTCTGGCTGAAAATAACACAATCTTCTTCCTGAACCTGATGCATCCCATGCAGAGCTTTTTGATTTATTGAATA
>NZ_JAZHPY010000094.1:0-3818 GCF_036711655.1 Wolbachia endosymbiont of Pentidionis agamae
TACAGGAGAATATAGAGAAACAGAGATTTCACTTTATAAAATATTGGTAGAGAATAATCCAAATAAATTAGCAGCACTTTTTAAACATCCTGAAATAAGGAAGGAGATTGAGAATTATTTAAAATCAGGTAAATTAAGCGAAGGTTTTCCTATATATGGAGATCACGTAAAAGTGCAATGTAGAAAAGGGATGGAAAGACGTGATGTACTTAATATGCAAGAAAAACATAATAGCAATGCGAAGATAATGGGATATAGCGCTCTATCCCTTGCAACTTCTTCGCTCATAACATTTGCAGTATGTGCTGCTATAGGCTTTGCAATATTACCTGCAATTGGTGTAGTGCTTAGCGTTGGGATACTTGCAGCTATCGTTACAGTTGGTGTTATGTGTTACAAGGAGAAATCCCCTGATAGTAAATTGAGAGATGCTAATACAGATCAGATAGGAAGGCAAGTAACCTCAATACCATAGATTGATGTGAAACATCTATATAGATTTTGAAAGGGAACTTAACATAAATTTGTACTATGCTTATATAAGCATACTTGGTGATGTTTAGCTAATGATTTCCACTAAAGTGTATAATTACTAAATAAAAAGAATCTGTTAAATAAATTGAATCAAAGCTTATTAACAAAAGACTTACCATACAATCTTTTTCATTATGCATGCTATATAGAGGTTGAGCAGATTGCAAAACAAAAGTTTTCAAATAAGTTATATTTAAAAACTTATTGACATGATAAACATTCATCGTATTTAATTTCTTTGTGTTTCAAAGCTAGAGCATTATGAGATATTTTATCAGCTCTCTGCATTGACTGAGATCTACAATAATATAGACTTTTTAGTCCTTTTTTCCAGGCAAGCATGTGTATTTTATGTAAATAACGCTTGTGTACATTTGCAGCTAAAAATAAATTAACTGATTGAGATTGACAAATATACGTGGTTCTATCACTCGCATGTTCTATAATCCATTGTTGATCAAGCTCATACGCAGTTTTAAAGACTAATTTTTCACGTTCTGTTAAAAATTCTAGATGTTGAACAGAACCTTCATTTGTTGAGATTGAAGACCATACTTTATCATTATCTTGATTTTTTTCTGCTAGGAGCTTTTGCAAAAACTTATTCCGCACAACAAATGAACCAGTTAGTGTTTTTTGTGTAAAAACATTCGCTGCATATGGTTCTATCCCAGGTGAAGTATTACCTGCTATAATTGAGATTGAAGCAGTTGGAGCAATAGCAAGCTTATGTGTAAATCTCTCCATTAAATTAGCTTCTATAGCATCAGGACAAGCTCCTTTTTGCACAGCTAACTTTTTTGATACCATATCTGCTTGCTTACGTAAATACTGAAATATTTTTATATTGCATTGTTTAGCTACTATTGATTCAAAAGGAATCATTTTACTTTGCAAAAATGAGTGAAAACCCATAACACCAAGACCAATGCTGCGTTCTTTCATTGCAGAATATCTTGCGCGCTGCATTTCGTTTTGCGCTTTATTTATAAAATCTTCTAATACATTATCAAGAAAACGCATTACATCTTCTATGAAAAACTCATTATCCTTCCACTTTTCGTAATATTCAAGATTAACTGATGATAAACAACAAACAGCAGTACGTGATTTCCCTTGATGATCATAACCTGTAGTTAAAGTAATTTCACTACATAAGTTAGACATTTTAATGTCTAGACTTAATTTTTTATAAGACTCAGGTTTATTTTTATTTATCGTATCAATAAAAATAATGTATGGTTCTCCAGTTTCAATTCTTGTAGTTAGTATTTTAATCCATATGTCACGTGCTTTAAGGGTTGAAATAACTTTATTATTATGTGGGCTGATTAAATTCCACTCTCTATCATTTTCAACAGCATGCATAAATTGATTAGATATTATCACAGCGTGATGTATATTGAGTGCTTTGCGATTTGGATCACCACCAGTTGGTTTGCGTAGATCTAGAAATTCTTCTATTTCTGGATGCCATACTGGGAGATAAACTGCAGAACTTCCTCTTCTTAAAGAACCTTGACTAATTGCAAGAGTTAAAGCATTTTGTACTACGACAAAAGGTATAATGCCTGATGTTTTACCACTACCTTTTACTTTTTCACCTATTGAACGCAAATTTCCCCAATAGCTTCCTATCCCTCCTCCTCGTGCAGCAAGCCAAACATTTTCATTCCATAAATCTACTATTCCTTTTAAACTATCTTCTGTTTCATTAAGAAAGCAAGAAATAGGAAAACCTCTTTCTGTTCCTCCATTACTGAGTATAGGTGTTGATGGCATAAACCATAAGTTACTCATGTAATGATAAAGGCGCCTTGCATGCTCTTCATCATCAGAATAGTAGTTGGAAATACGTATAAACAAATCTTGATAATTTTCATTTTCTATCAAATATCTGTCTGATAATAAAGCTTTCCCGAAATCAGTTAGTTTATTATTCTGATCATTGCAATATATATCTAACATAACTTGTCCTGCTGTACTACTATTTTGATTATACAATCATATAAATATACTTAATGATTGTCCATGGATTATTATTCTTTCGCTTTTAACTCAGACTTTTTAAATTGTAATATAAATAGTATTCCGTCAACTTGACTTCCATATATTTTGCAATAACTCATATAGCTTATCTCCATAGATATCTTTTCTGCCACACATCTTATATAATGTTCTGAATGACAAAAGTAATCACCTTTGTTAATAAAATCTACACCTTTATTCTTACCTTTATCCTTTTTTCTTCGGACTAAACATATTACTGCTCCCTTGTTACTTAAGAAATTTCTTGATAATCTTAATTCATACTCAAAATCATATACATAATGTAGTACTTCAGAAAAAATTATCACATCATATTGTTCACATTTCTTTCGTCCTAAAAATTCTCTTAAACTTATGTTAATTAACTCATTATAGACTGGCTTATTGTTTACAAAACACCCTCTAGCCACATTTAACATTCTACTTGATATATCAATCCCAACTGCATAGCTACCAATACAATTTATCTTAAGAAAATGACCGCATACTCCTGTGCCACACCCAAGATCAAGTATTTTTAAATCTGATAAATGATCATTATTAAAAATACTTACCACTCCAATATATACGTACTCATGTCCTCTATACTGCTTTGATATTAACCAGTGTTCAACAAAATATCCTCCAGTATTATTAAAATACTGCCTTATCAGGTTGTTGGGTATAAATTTAATAGAAATAGGATTTTTGATTTTCTTAATATAGTATAAAGCTTCATTACAGTTTTTATCTAGCCTTAATGTTTTTATAAAGTAATTATATGCCATATTAGTATTGCCTAATGCAAAGTAACACCTTGCTATGTTATACTTGATTACTGCTGAACAAGGAAAAAGTATATTCATCAACTTAAAATATAACTTTGCCTCTAATATATTGCCTCTGTAGAAGTTATGAAGACCAGTATCGATATTTGCATTTAGAAAATTTTTTAGTTTGTTAGAGAAAAATTTTGCAAGAAAGTGAGCCTTTTGTTGTGAAGAAGCGCTACTAGTATTCTTAACATGGAACAGATTAGTACACTTGTATATAAATGACATTACAAATCTTTTAATCGATGAGAGAAAATTTTTTATCATTGTAAGCCTTTATGATATTTTATCTCAGTTTCACTGAATCTCATTAATCATAAATGAAAAGAGTACTAAATAAAATATAAATTTTTATAGCATTTAACTTTTATTTTCTTTAAATATTAACATATATATCTTATATTTTGATTGGTTTACTAAAAA
>NZ_JAZHPY010000095.1:0-3657 GCF_036711655.1 Wolbachia endosymbiont of Pentidionis agamae
AAAGCGGATCTGTATGGCTTAACGGTAATATGACAAAACCCTTTGATTATTGGCAATATTTTCGTAATATTGATGATCATGATATTGGACATTTTTTAAGGTTATTTACAGATTTACAAATTGATGAAATTAAAAAGTTAGAATCTTTGAAAGGTAGAGAAATAAATGAAGCAAAGAAAATTCTAGCAACAGAAGTAACAAAAATATGTCATGGTGAAAAGGAAGCAGAGCAAGCACAACTTGCAGCAGTTGCTATCTTTGAAGGAGAAGATAGCCCCTTATTGTTTGATTATATTATAAAAGAAGAACAAGTAAATTCAGGTATAACTTTAGTGGATTTATTGTTTAATACTAAATTAGTAGCTTCTAAAAGTGCAGCTAGACGTTTGATATTAGGTAATGGGTGTAAGGTTAATGGTGAGATTATAGATAATGCTCATTATATAATAAACTTAAAAAATTTTGCAGGACAATCATTTATAAAACTTTCTGCTGGCAAAAAACGCTATATTAAAGTTGTATTAGAAGTATTATAAAAACTCTTTCACGATATAGATGGCTGTGTTTTTTGCTTTAAATTGAGCTTGGTAATTTTGGTAAAATTCAAGGAGTTACATTAACTGAAAGAATAACAATATTATATAAAAAAAGATATAACCGAGAATACAGTACACTCAGAAACTGTAAAGCAATACAGTTTATAAAAAGCATTTATGCATCACCACCTTGATTTTTATGAATTTTCTAATTTATCTCCTATCAATAGTATTTAATGCTTTCATAGTAATGCGTCAAAATATTATTAATTTTCTCCTGATAATCTTTCTGCTTCACTATATGAAATTAATGCATTAATAAATTCATCCAAATCACCTTCTTTCAGTACAATATCCAATTGATGCGAAGTCATATTAATTCTATGATCAGTTATTCTTGATTGTGGAAAATTATATGTTCTGATACGTTCAGAACGGTCTCCAGAACCTATTTGATTTTTTCTTAGTGTTGATCTTTCCATTTCTTTTTTTTGCTTTTCAATTTCGTATAGTCTTGCTCTTAGTACTTTGAGTGCCTTAGCTTTGTTTTTATGTTGTGATTTTTCATCTTGTTGTATCACAACCATTCCTGTTGGAATGTGTGTTATTCTTACTGCACTGTCAGTTGTATTTACTGACTGTCCTCCAGGACCACTAGATCTATAAACATCTATCCTTAAATCTTTTTCATCTATTTTAAAATCTACTTCTTCTACTTCAGGTAATATTGCAACTGTAGCTGCTGAAGTATGCAATCTTCCAGAAGATTCTGTTTCAGGAACTCTCTGCACTCTATGTACTCCAGATTCAAATTTCAATCTAGAAAATACTTCCATTCCACTTATAGATGCAGAAGCATATTTGTAACCCCCTATACCGGTATGAGATATACTAATAGGCTCAAATTTCCAATTTTTCCTTTCTGCATATCTTTGATACATACGATACAAATTGGCTGCAAAAAGTGCAGCTTCTTCTCCACCTGTTCCAGCTCTGACTTCTAATATTACATTTTTTGCATCATCTTCATCTTTCATTAACAATGCTATTAGTGTGAGCTTCAGTTTATCTTTTACTTTTAGCACTTCCTTTTGTTTATCATAGAGTTCATTTTGTGCTAATTCTCTGATATCGGAATCACTTTCCTCGTCTTTTATAATTTCTTCTAGATCAGATATTTCTTTCTCTAATTGGTTAATTACATCTATTATTTGAATAATTGGTAATAACTCTGAATATTCTTTAGAAGCATTAATGAAATCCTGCTGACTTAAGTCACTTGGATTTTCTAACTTTGTTTTTATATTATAAAACTTTTCTCTTAATTCTTGTAAATTATCTTCTCTTTTCATATAATGATAAATAAAAAATTCTAACTTCATTACTAGATAATAAAAAACTATTTCAAAATGACAACTGTTCAAAATGACAATTACACTGTATAATAATACTTGAGTTTAGAGATAGAGTGATAAAGCATATTACACAAGACTGTTATTTTATATTTGGAGCATCAAATATAAAATCTTTTCCTGATGAACTTGTAGAAGAAATTGCTCTTGCTGGCAGATCTAATGTTGGAAAATCTAGTTTGATTAATTTGCTGGTAAATAGTAAGAAAATTGCTAGAGTTTCTTCTAAACCTGGGTGCACTAGGCAAATAAACTTCTACTCAGTATGCAGGAATAAAATCAGATTAGCTGATTTACCAGGATATGGGTACTCTCGTGCAAGTAAAGTAGAAAAAGCTGAGTACTTGCACCTAATTGAATATTATCTAGCTAATAGAAAGAATCTAAAGGAAGTTTTTGTGTTAATAGATGGAAAGATTGGACTAAAAGAAATAGACAAGAATTTCATTTACTGGTTAAAATACAAAAATATAAACTTTAGAATTATACTAACAAAAATAGACAAGGTGAATAAAGAAGATTTAAATGCTGTTTTGCAGCACATAAAAATATGGAGCTATAACCAAGGTATATTAATCGACAATTTAAGAATGGTAAGTAATCATATAAAGTACACATTAGATGAATTAAAAAGTGAAATCTTCAAATTCAGGCAAAATTGTAATAAATGATATGGAAAAAAATGGATTCTCAAGCAGCCAGTTTTTATTTCAACAAAAAGTTAAAGTATTACTAGAAACTTTACCAAATATACAAAGTTTTGAAGGAGAAACTTTTGTTATAAAATGTAATGGTGCTATAATGCTTGATCCTAAGCTTTTTACTAGCTTTGCGCATAATGTTGTTTTGTTAAAACAACTTGGTATAAATCCTATAGTAATTCATGATGGAGAACATGAAATAAATAAAACACTTAAAATGTTTAATATTAATAGTAAATTTATCAATGATGCTAGATTTACAGATAGAGATACTATACAAGTCATTGAAATGTTGCTATGTGGATCAATCAATAAAAATATTGTACAGCAAATAAATTCTTTAGGTGGTAATGCAATAGGTCTTTGTGGAAAAGATGGCAATCTACTAAAAGCAGAAAAGGCAATTTCTACATTTAAAGAAAATGGATTTGGCAACATTGAAAAAATAATAGATGTTGGGTTTATTGGCAAACCAACAGAAGTAAATCCTGATATACTTTTTCTTATTGAAGAATCTGACTTTATTCCAGTTATTGCACCAATATGTGGTGGAGAAAATGGAGAAACATATCATATTGATTCGGATAGCATGGCAAATGCACTAGCTACTGCAGTTTCTGCATCTAAAATGGTAATGTTTAGTGATTCAAGAGAAATGATAGATATTACCTCTAACAAAAAAATATCAACCAAAGATTTAAATGCATTGATCAACAATGGAACAATAAAAGAAGGGAACATTATAACTAAACTTTTATCGTATATAAAATTAGTAGAAGAATCTTTAGGAATAGCATGTATAGTCGATAGCAGTATACCTAATATTTTACTTGATTTATTATTTTGCGAAAGCCATTTTATTCTATCAATTGTAAATGAAGTATAACTTTACAGATCCTTTAGGTAGAAAATCTAATATATCTTTTGTGTTTGGTATTGAATTGGAATTCTATGCAAAAAAGTTAAAAGATAGCAATATCTTTTTGATCGACCTTACAAAAAGACTTG
>NZ_JAZHPY010000096.1:0-3598 GCF_036711655.1 Wolbachia endosymbiont of Pentidionis agamae
TACAGGAGAATATAGAGAAACAGAGATTTCACTTTATAAAATATTGGTAGAGAATGATCCGAATAAATTAGCAGGATTTTTTAAATATTCTGAAATAATGGATGAGGTTGAAAATTATTTAAAACCAGGTAAATTAAGCGAAGATTTACCTATATATGGAGATCTCATAAAAGAGCAATGTAGAAAAGGGATGGAAAGACGTGATGCACTCGATAAAGTTTGTGATATTTTTACAGATATGGCAGACGAAAATCTTATAAAATACATGAAAGATAAAGAAAAATACATGAAAGACAATAATCTTGAAGAATACAAAAATGAAAATCCTGGAGTGTTCCATCCTATAATAGATAACGAACTAGTAGTAAGTACAATATTTAACAGTGTAGAAACTAATAATCTTATAGAAAATCCTAAGAGTATTGATAGGTAAAACACATAAGTAGCTGCAGTATAGGTATTATAGCTCTTGCACTGCAGCTGGTTTTACGTATGCCTGAAATAAATTTGGTAATTAGATTAAGTAGGGGGCAAGGTCAATCACTATAAAATAACAAACTTAATAGTACATGATGTAAATTTGAAGTTATAGGTTTTGAAATAGGTTCAATAAAAAGTAAAATTAATCTTAATTTTACTAAACCAATCACATATTCAATTATAACTCTTTTGCTTAAAGCTCTTGGTTTTCTATTTTTTTCCTTAGTTAAAAGATGAAATATTTTACTATTTTTCGCTTTTTTTAAGCTGCAGTTGGGTTAAGAGAAACTAATTGGATCAACATCTATTTTTACTTTGATACTGGAATTAAAACCGCACTTCTTAATCCAGTCTTTCACTTTTCTCTGCACCATATTCTTACCATATATTTTCAATAATATTCTATATCTATATTGATTATTTATAAGATTTATAGCTGCTGGTGAAGGACCAAAAATTTCTAATTCTTGAGAATTTGGGATGCTTCTTACTAATTTATCTGCTGCTTTTTGTGCTAAAAGTTGATTTTTTCCAGAAATAACAAAAGCAATTAATCTGCTAAACGGTGGCATCTTAGCTGTGCATCTTGATACAAGCTCTGCTTCGTAGAACAGATCTCTTTTTTGACTCTTCAATGCTTTAATAATTAAACTTTCAGCATTATTGGTCTGCACTATTACACGCCCCTTTTCATTAAACCGTCCTGATCTACCTGCAACTTGGTGTAATAACTGATATGTTTTTTCTGTTGCTCTTAAATCAGAATTAAAAAGACCTAAATCTGCATTTATTATACCAACCAGTGTGAGCTTGGGGAAATTATGTCCTTTCGCAATAATCTGTGTGCCAATTATAATATTAATTTCTTCTTTTAATACCAAATTAATTATAGTATTAATACTTTTTTGGTCACTACTTATAATTGCTGTTTTTACATTTGGTATTAATTTTACTATTTCTTCAAGTAATTTCTCAATTCCTATACCATATGAAGATAATGTATTCTCCTCTTTACAGTTGGTACACTTTTCTGGGAACAAAGACGAATAAGAACAATGATGACATAGAAGAGCATTTTTTTTCTTATGATATGTTAAATAAATGGAGCAATTTGGGCAGTGGATTTTATATCCACATTTTTTACATACAACTAATTGTGCATATCCTCGAAGATTTAAAAACAGCATGACTTGTTGTGTTTTTTCTATTGTTTTTTTGATCTCATCAAATAGTTCATGTGAAATCCATTGTTTGCTATTCCTCATATTAACTATCTTAATTTGCGGTAATTCAGCACCTCCAAAACGTTTTGTTAAACTTATATGATTATAATTCCCATTTTTAACATTATAAATTGTTTCAAGTAGAGGAGTTGCTGACGATAAAATAATTGGTATATTCTCAAGCTTAGCAAGAACTATAGCCATATCTCTGGCATTATATATAACTCCGTGTTCTTGTTTAAAAGATGAATCATGCTCTTCATCAATAACAATGAGTTTGAGATTTTTATAAGGTAAAAAAAGTGCAGATCTTGCTCCTATAATTATCTGAACACTACCATTTACTATATTTAACCAATTATTTCTACGGTTTTTTGGTGTGAGTGCAGAATGCCATTCAGCAATATTTCCTAATATCCGCTTACGAACGTGATCAACTAACTGTGATGTTAAGACAATTTCAGGTAAAAGAATCAAAACTTGTGCACTTGCTTCAACACTTATCAGGTTTGCAATTACAGAAAGATAGACTTCTGTTTTTCCAGATCCTGTTTCACCATCAAGTAAAGTGACTGAGTATTTTCCTAAATTGTTTATAATCTTATTACTTGCTTCTTGTTGTTCAGAACTTAATTGGTAATTTATTTCATCTATTTCTCGCTTCTGTTCAATACAAGATAGTTTATCTAAATTATTTATTTTTAATGCTCCACCAATCAGCATTTTTGCAAGCATACCAGTAGGTATTAAATTATATTGTGCAACCCACTTTATAAACTTGATCAGCTGTATTCTAACGCATTGTAAATTAACTTTTTGCTCAATGAACTTCAATTCTCTATCAGTTCTATTGCTATATTGCCACACTATACCTATTAATTTTTTTTTACCAAAAGGTACTATTACATAATCTCCAACTGAAACTTCAGCATTGTTTTGAATAACATATGAAAACAGTTGATTGATTGGTAGTGGTAATAATACATCAATTATCTTTGTATTCATGATACAATAAGTTTAGCACTTAGAAGAAAAGATGATAGAGAGAACAGCTTAATTGGAGAAATTATATTTTTATGATGGGAAAGAAGGTTTTTTCTCTTAAAATACAAAAGTTTATTTTTCCTTAAGAAGAGTGAACGCGGCGAAAATTTTTGCTTCCTGAGTTTCGCCATTACCATTATAATATAGGAAATCAAGTAAAAATCTCAAAAATATTTAGTTTAAGCTGGATATCTAATTCTTCTTTTAAAGAAAAAATAAATTTATTCTAAAAAAGTACTTGAGATACTATAACACATAATTTATTAATTAATGAGGCAAATCTTATGAGTGAAAATAACAAAAAATTATTTAAAGCAATTCAAGACAATAATTTAACAGAAGTTAAGAGATTGGTCGAAATAGAAAAAGTTGATGTTAATACTGTTGATGAAGAAGGTTATACTTCTTTACATAAAGCTGCTAAAAATGGGCATATTGATACAGTAAAATTTTTACTATGGAAAGGTGCAAATGTTAATGCTCGTGATAATAGTGGTTACACTTCTTTAAACTGGGCTGCCTACAATGGGTATGACAAAGTGAAAGAGATTCTAATAGAAAATGAAGCTAATGTTAATGCTACTAATTGGTATAAACTTACTCCTTTACATCTGGCTGCTCGATATGGGCGTATAAGAGCTGTAAAGCTTCTACTAGAAAAAGGAGCTAAAGTTAATGCAAAGGATAAAGACAATAGGACTGCTTTACATCTTGCTGCTGAAAATGGTAATACAGCAGTTGTAAAGCTTCTAATAAATAAAGAAGCTAATGTTAATGCTATTGATAATAGTGGTTATACTCCTTTACATTATGCTGCTCGACATGGGCATACAGCAGTTGTAAATGCTCTA
>NZ_JAZHPY010000097.1:0-3546 GCF_036711655.1 Wolbachia endosymbiont of Pentidionis agamae
GTCCCCACATTAACATGCACCTTCCCAAATGCTGATACCGTTGTTCCCATAATTATTACCAATCACTCACCATATTTTAATTTTAACTCATCAACTATATGTTGTGGAACTTGTTCATAACAAGAAAAATTCATATTATATTGAGATCTTCCCTGAGACATAGAACGCAGTATATTTATATAACCAAACATACTTGCAAGTGGAACAAGAGCAAGAATTACTACAGTATTTTTATTTGTCTCCATGTTTAAAATTTGACCCCTTCTACTATTTATATCACCCATTATATCACCCATATATTCCTCAGGAGTAATAACCTCAACCTTCATTATGGGCTCCAACATTTTAGGAGCTGCTTTAATTGCCATCTCCCTAAAAGCACCTTTAGCAGCAAGCTCAAAAGCTAATGGGCTTGAATCAACTTCATGAAAAGCACCATCGATCAGAGTAGCTTTAAAATCAATAACAGGAAAACCAGAAATAATCCCGACTTCTTTTATCAACTCCAATCCATTTTGAACACCAGGGATATATTCCTTTGGAACAGCACCACCTATAATTTTACTTTCAAACTGAAAACCGGAACCACGCTCAAGAGGTTCGAATCTTATTTTTATTCTAGCAAATTGGCCAGCACCACCAGTTTGCTTCTTATGCACATAATCAATCTCAACAGACTTAGTGATAGTCTCACGATATGCGACCTGAGGAACACCAACGCCTACATCTACGTTAAACTCACGACGCAATCTGTCAACAATAATTTCAAGATGCAACTCGCCCATACCTTTTAATATAGTCTGATTGCTTTCAGAATCAACCCTCATTCTTAGCGATGGATCCTCTGAAACTAATCTACTCAACCCTATACCTAACCTCTCCTGATCAGATTTAGATTTTGGCTCTACTGCAAGCTCTATAACGGGATCAGGAAATTCCATACGTTCAAGCAATACAGGAAAATCAACTGCGCATAAAGTATCACCAGTAACCGTTTTCTTTAATCCAACTAAAGCAACAATATCTCCAGCTTTAGCCTCAGTGATATCCTCTCTATTATTTGCATGCATAAGTAACATTCTACCAATAACCTCTGTCTCGTTTTTACCAGCATTTAATACAACAGATTTTGATTTTAATTTACCAGAATAAATACGAACAAACGTTAAAGCACCAACAAATTTATCTGTCATAATTTTGAAAGCAAGAGCAACAAATTTTTCCCCTTCTGAAAGCTTTATTTCATATTTTTTTGTTGGATCTTTAGGATTAGCACCAGTAACCATATCAACATCAACGGGAGAAGGCAAAAAATTTACTATAGCATCTAACAGAGGCTGTATACCCTTATTCTTAAAAGCTGAGCCACATAGCACAGGAACAAATACACCTCTTATTGTTCCAAACCTTATACACTTCTGCAACAGATCCACAGGTACAGTATTGGTTTCCAGATAAGAATGCATTGCATCATCATCCATTTCTACCGCAGTCTCTAATAAAACTTTCCTTAATTCATTAGCTTCGTTTAAAACATCAGAAGGAATATCATCATAAAAAAACTTCGCACCCAATGTTTCCTCTTCCCATACAATAGCCCTCATAGAAATGAGATCTACCACACCTTTAAAACTTTTTTCATTCCCTATAGGCAATTGAATCACTAAAGGTACAGCATCAAGTTTTCCTCTTATCATACTAACACATCGATAAAAATCTGCACCAACTCTATCTAACTTATTTACAAAACAAATGCGAGGAACATCGTACCTATCTGCTTGGCGCCAAACAGTTTCAGATTGAGGCTCAACTCCAGCAACACCATCAAATACAGCAACTGCTCCATCTAAAACCCTTAAAGACCTTTCAACTTCAATGGTAAAATCGACATGACCAGGAGTATCTATTATATTCACCCTATAACCATCCCAAAAACATGTTGTTGCAGCAGATGTAATTGTAATACCACGCTCTTTCTCTTGATCCATCCAATCCATGGATGCAGAACCATAATGAACTTCACCAATCCTATTTTGTTTACCAGTATAGAATAAAATACGCTCTGTTGTAGTAGTCTTGCCAGCATCTATGTGTGCCATTATTCCTATATTTCTATACTTTGATATATTAACCATCTTGTGATATAATAAACTTAAAAATTAAAATAAGAAGAAGCTTTATTAGCTTCAACCATCTTGCGATTATCTTCATATATCTTAAATGCACTACCACGCTTGTTAAACGCATCCAAAATTTCTGAACACAAACAATAAGAAAACTTCTTGCCGATCTTCTTTCTCATAGAAAAAACAGACCTAATAATAGCTCTAAATGCTAAAAAAATACCTCTATTTTTTTGAATTTCTATTGGCACCTGACAAGTTGCACCACCAATACGCTTTGAGCGTACTTCTAACGATGGCGTAATATTCGCAATTGAAACTTCAAAAATAGATAATCCATCTTTATTCACCTTATCTTCAGCTAATCTCAAAGCATCATAAACAACCTTCTCTGCAATAGATTTTTTTCCATCCTTCATAACTGTATTAATGAAACGCATGACTAAATGACTACCATAACGAGAATCATTATTGATTCTTCTTTTCTTTATTCTTTTACGACGCATTATACTTGACTAGATTTAACACCATATTTTGAACGAGACTTTTTTCTACCTTGTACACCACGCAAATCTAAAGTACCTCTTATTATATGATAACGCACTCCAGGCAAATCCTTCACCCTTCCACCGCGTATTAAAACAACCGAGTGCTCCTGTAAATTATGACCTTCACCTGGTATATATGCAGTCACCTCCCCATAAGAACCGATCTTCACTTTAGCCACCTTACGCAAAGCTGAATTAGGTTTTCTCGGGGTAGTAGTGTATACTTTTACACATACACCTCTTTTTTGTGGATTGCCTCTTAAAGCGGGAACCTTACTCTTACGCACAAAGGAAAACCTGCCCTTGCGCACTAATTGATTAATCGTGGGCATACTCACTTAAAAAATTCTTTACCCCTTAACTTTAAAATAATAAACCATACTAGTCAAGATAAAAATATTTATTATTGCTCACTTTAACTCTTCATGATTCTAAATTTGGTAATTCTAAGAACCGATAATAAAAACATTTTCAAGCAAAGAAGATAAAAAGTTATAATAATGACTAAAAAACTATCAGTTAAAAGACTAAATTGCTTTGTTACACAGCTACTTAAGTTTTTTACAGCAAAAGATTCTTGTAATTTTCTCAGTCGAATAATAGATTTTATTATATCTTCTATATTGTTTATATATGCACGTACAGAAGAAGCGTTTTACCTTTTCTAACATATCACACACTTGTAAATGATCTGATTTGATATCATCAGGATACTACATATCAACAACTTTTTACTATTTATATTCAAAACAACATTCAACTTTCTTATTTGATTACAACCACCAGACCTCTTACATAACTGGACTAAAAGTTGTAATCTACTAGAAAATAATATGAGAGGTGGTAATGAGGTTTGAAAAAATAAGCAGGTTGGA
>NZ_JAZHPY010000098.1:0-3499 GCF_036711655.1 Wolbachia endosymbiont of Pentidionis agamae
TCAATTTGATAGCTGGAATTTACAACCTGGATATGAGTCATGCAAGAGGTCTATTAAAAATAGCATAGCAAAAGAGGAGACTAAAAAAAGATTGAAACAGTTTTTAGTTACTTAAAAAACAGACTTGAACTTGAGCATTCGAGGCATAGATCTCCGATAAATTTTTTAGTTCATATTTTTTCTACCATGATTTCATACTCTATGCAGCCAAAAAAGCCTTCTGTTTCTAGCCTTTACTCCGTTGATTAATCAATACCAATGCGAGAAGTTTCTCAAAGGGAAACACTAATATAGCTGTCAAAATTGAATGAAGCCTACAATATTTTTTATCTCTCTCATATTCTGGTCTGCAATATTTACTACTTGTTCATTTGCTTCTTTCAATATAGTACATAAATAAGACTGATCTTTTAGTAAATTATTCAATTCTTTACGTATTGGTGAAATAGTTGCAATAAGCAAATCTGCTAATTTATTTTTGAAATGTTCTATACTCTTTTGATCCATTTTCTTGCAAACTTCACCTATACTGATATTGCTGAGTACTGAATATATATTTACCATATTACGTATCTCTGGACGTTTCTCTAAGCTACTTGGGTCAAATCCTAAAATTGAATCTGTCTTGGCCTTACGTATTTTTTTTATGATTAAATCATCAGGATCATTGATATTAATACGTGAATAATCAGATGATTCAGATTTACTCATTTTTTTTGTACCATTTTTTAAGCTCATAATTCTTGCAGAAGAATTTATAAATAGAGCTTCAGGGAGAACAAAGTAATCTTTTTTATAATGGTTATTAAAGGTAGATGCTATGCTACACGCAAGCTCTAAGTGCTGTTTTTGATCATCGCCAACAGGAATATACTTTGCTTTATATAACAATATATCTGAAGCCATTAATACAGGGTAAGAATATAGACCTAGAGAAGCTAATATTTTTCCATCACTAGTTTTATCTTTAAATTGAGTCATTCTATTCAACCAACCAAGAGGCGTAGAACACCCAAGTATCCAACACAATTCGGAATGTTGACTTACAGCAGATTGGTTAAAAATTAAAGATTTTTTTGGATCTATTCCGCAAGCAATATATGTTGCTGCTGTTTTTAGTGTATTATTTTTTAATTCATCAGCTGTAAGCGTATTGCTTGTAATTGCATGTAAATCAACAATACAAAAAAAAGATTTATATTTTTCTTGTAAATCTAACCATTGTTTGATTGCTCCAAGATAGTTTCCTAAATGTATTGAGCCACTTGGTTGAATACCAGAAAAAACTATATTTTTTTCATATACTTTGCAGTCATGATTCATTGAAATACTAAGAAATTATTTATTATATGATACTGCTCGAGAAAAAGATACATTTTTAATATACTAGGTGTTCCTGATTCTAGAGGAAACATAAATCTAAGCTTTATTAAAATTTAAGTAGATTCATTATAAAAGTTAAATTATAATAAGTTAAATTAATGTTATTAAAAGGTAATAACTATGGGTACTGGTCCTTATAGATGGAATGATCACTTATACTGTTCATTAGAGAAAAATATGAATAAGTTAATAAGTTTTTTTGATTCAAATTGTGAAGATATTACGGCGATACACGATCTAAAATTTACTGCTCTTTTTGATGAGAAAGAAAGGCATTATTCATCATTAGGTGAAGCTATAAAAAGATACAAAAATCTTCAGCGTATTGATTTACTTTATGATGCAGAAACTGATGGCAGTGTAGAAGTTCTGATCGAATGTCTAAAAAATTGTAAGAATCTTGAAATTATTCATTTACATATCAAGAATGTTGATGATTTTAGAGTGGAACATCTAGTTAAATCTTTACAGAAGAAGTCCTGGAAGAACTTACCTACTCTATGTGATTACATGGCAAAAGGCAAGAGGTTAGGCTTACAAGACTTGTATTTAGATAAAAATTACATTAGCAAAGATTTTCTTTGTTCAAATATCTTACCACACTTACCAAATACTTGTGAAGTGCATTATAAAGAAGAACGTACTTATTATAGTTTTTCAGAAAAAGAAAAAAAAGAATATAAAGGACGTATTGATTATAGTTCTTTAGGAAAAGTAAATGACGCTATTTTAATGAGTGCTTTCATATTGCCTCCCTTGACATCTGTCGTTTGCGTATATTCGTTTTTGATATTCCTAATTGTTCAATTTCTGAAAAATTGATTGTAAGTGCACTAATTCTTGGTGCTATTGCTCTTGGATGGCTTATGTTCCAGTGTGTAGAGAAATTTCCTGAGTATTACTATAAAAATCACTGCAATGTAAATACTGAGATTGAATCTCCTAATGTAGTAGTTAATGATTGCAATACTAAAAAAAGATAATATTAGTTCATATTTTTTCTACGTAGTCAAAAAATCCCTCTATTTCTAGGCTTTATTTCTTTGGTTATGGGGCATTAGAAAGAAAAGTCTGCTATTAGATAATAATAGCAGACTTTATATTTAATTTATAAATACTGAGAAGATCTTTCACCAAAAGCAGGAGATACCTCTTGTTGAATCATAGAAGTGCTTGGCACTGCACCTATCTCTTTTTCCATAGCTGCAGTAGTACCAAAAGAATCACGTGCTCTTTGTTTTGCAGCTTTTTCAATAAGCTTTGCTGCATGATCTGGTGTAAGTGTTTCGATCACTCCTTCATCTATTGCAACTGCAGTCACTCTGTGTACACTAACTGATACTACTTTCCACTCTCCTTTATTCATAGAACCTAGTGATAACTCTCTAGTATTGCTACTATAATGACTTGTTAGTTTAGAATAGCTGGTGTGTGAAAAACCATCCGCTACTATGCCTGAACAACCATCCGTTACGTCTGAACGACTACTGAACCCGGAGCTTCTACCAATTGGATTTGCTTGAGCTAACTGGACTAGAATAGATAAATAGCTTCTATTTGCTTTTTCTTGTTGATCTTTGGTACTACTTTGATATTGTTCTTGTGAAACATTTTCTACTTCTATAACATTAGTATTTAGAAATACATCTTTACTGTTGCCACTTATGAGTGTTTCTGAAGTATTAGTGTAGCCATTTTTATCTTGAGCATCTGTTTCGTATTTATTTCCATTCTGCACGCTACTTTTAAAGGCCATGGTGATGATAAGATTCTGTTTTCTATGACTATGTCCATGATGATGAACATCAGTAAGCAATCTTATTCTTACATCAATACCATCATCTGACCTGCTAGAATTTGGAAGCACCACATGCTCAAAACATTCTATAATAGAATCCAAGTCATCTATATTGGAAATTTCTACGCCTGGCTTTTGTACATTTTCTTCTAAATATTGCTTTATGTATGGTAATAAAAGAATACCTTTACCATAATACGTTAATTCAATATTTTTATAATTTTCTGCTTTTTTTGAATAGGTGGGTAATGTTTCTGATAAATATTTATTTTTATCTGTTAATTGAAATGTGCTATCACTTGGTTCAGTTTGATCTGG
>NZ_JAZHPY010000099.1:0-3397 GCF_036711655.1 Wolbachia endosymbiont of Pentidionis agamae
CTCAATTAACAGAGTAATTGCAATTATTATTATGGGGTAAATCAGTCGATTAGACTGTGATTTTAAACATTTGCTTGTGTGAACTACTGTCATAAAGATTTCTGCAATATATCTTAAAATATATTATAAGAATAAAATTTATTGAAGATAGTAGTAAGATAGCAGTGATAAAATTGCTTATGTTATAATAAACTCAACTTTCTTCTAAGCATTTTCTACCTACACCGTTTTTTCTATGCCTTTTTTCTATCACGGACAATATCTGTTTAAAGATACAGCTTGTTTATCCACTAAATATTAATTAGCATTATTACTTATGATACCAGAGTACTGAAAGCAATATGGAGGTTATTTTAGCAGAGCCAAGAGGCTTTTGTGCTGGAGTAAAACGAGCAGTTGATATATTAGATTTGGTCTTAAAGAAGTATGGAAAGAAATATCAAGTATATGTTCTACATGAAATTGTTCACAATCAATGTATAATAGAAGATTTTAAAAATAAGGGAGTAATTTTTATTGATAATGTAGAAGATGTAAAAAGTAATAGTGTGCTAGTGTTTAGTGCTCATGGTATATCAAAGGCAATAGAAGACAGATCAAAAGAAAAAAATGTTATTGTTGTTGATGCAACATGCCCATTAGTAAGTAAAGTGCATAGAGAAGCACAAAGACATAAAAACAATGGAAGAGAGTTGATTTTAATAGGACATAAAGGCCACCCTGAAATTAAAGGCATTATTGGAAGAGTAAATGGTAATGTGATTTTAGTGGAAAATGTAGAAGATGCATATAACATTAAAGTTAATAATGAAAATAATTTATCTTATATCACTCAAACTACTTTAAGTATTGATGATACTAGTAGAATTATCTCTGTTCTAACATCAAGATTTCCTAATATTATAGGCCCTAATTTAAATGATATATGTTATGCAACACAAAATAGACAAAATGCAGTAAAACAATTATCTAAAATAGTAGATATGATATTAGTTATAGGAAGTAAAAATAGTTCAAATTCAAATCGTCTATTAGATCTATGTGTATCAGAAGGAAAAAAAGCTTATTTGATTGATAGTTATCATGATGTAAGAAACGATTTGTTTATAGGAGTAGAAAAATTAGGTATCACTGCTGGCGCTTCTGCTCCTGATATTTTAATACATCAACTAATAAATTATTTAAGAGAAAGTATGGAAATTAAAATTTCTAATATGCCTGGTATAAAAGAAAAGGTGAAATTTAAAATTCCACAAGAACTTTAGCCTACAAAGTAATTGTTAAAGTAAATGATATTTAGAGATAGCATCATAAAAATTGCTCACATGCATACTATGCATTACTTAAGGAGCCAGTCTTTCAATCTAATTCAATTTGTCATAAAAAAATATTTCTTTTATTGGTCTTCTTGTTCTTTTGCTTAATCTTTCTTTTTCCTGTAGTTGATCAGTTTCTTCTTTTTTCTCATAACCAACTGCCATGACTGATATCACATTCAAGTGGTCTCCTATATTAAAGTTTTTCCTTACCTCTTTTTCGTCAAAACCTCCCATTTGATGGGCCATGAGACCCATGGCCGCAGCTTGCAGCATTAATCCATAACTTGCTGCACCGGTATCGTAATTTGCCCAGCGATTAGATTTGTCTTTAGAGCGACGAAAGTTTTTAGTACTAAGAGATATTATTAATATCTGAGCATTTTGTGCCCATACTTGATTTGCTTCAACAAGACAATATAATAACTTATCCCATACATCTCGATTATCCTGCTTATTACATATAATATACCTCCAGGGCTCGGCACCAAAACACGATGGTGCCCACCTTGCTGCTTCTATCAACATTTCGATTTGTTCATGAGATATTATCTTTGTAGTATCATATAGACGCCCACTATGCCTCATCTTTATTAATTCTAATAAATCTTCTTGACTGATCATCCCTTTGTTACTTACTTAGCGTAAATTTTATTGTAACATAGTTTAGGTTAAATTAAACTAACAAAGTTAGATATATTTTTAGCAATGAGGGGTGGCAGCATGTTTATTAGGTTACATAGTATTCCTATAGCAAGTAGATTAATTGAGGTATTATTTTGTGTGCTATTTTTATTTCTTACGTCACAGATAAGTATACCGTTACATCCTGTGCCAATTACACTGCAAACTTTAGGAGTAATGATCATAGGCTTAAAGTTTAGCTCTAGGACTGCATTTTATTCAGTATTCACTTATATATTATTTGGCATAATTGGTGTACCAGTTTTTGCGAATCTTTCTGCTGGATATTATGTTCTTATTGGACCTTCAGGTGGATATTTAATTGGATTCTTAGCAGCAGCTACTATCATAGGTAGTATGAAAGAATTCCTATCAAAACAAGAATTTAAACCTTTTCTGAGTTATTTCCTCAGCTCTTTAGTTGGTACAATCTTAATTTTTATTTTTGGTGTTAGCTGGCTTGCTATTCATGTAGGTTTTAAACAAGCAATTATATCTGGAGTGTTGCCTTTTATTATACCTGGTATAGTAAAGAGCATTTTACTTGCTGCAACTTTACAATATTTAGATTGTACTAAAAAGTGATAAAGTTTCGTCCACATCATTTTATGTGTACGCTTGCATTTCAAGGTTATGGTTACTCTCCTAAGTTTATAGAGAATTATAGAGAAATAGTTAATCAAATAGATGGTAATTCCAATATTCAAATCGAGGTAGTTAATAACCTTGATTCCATCTGTAATGCATGCCCAAATAAAACAAAACAAAATAAATGCAACAAGCAGGCAAAAGTTTCACAATTAGATAGTAGACACATGGAAGTTTTAGGAATAAAAATTGGAGATACTGTAATCTGGAGCGAAATGACAAAAAAAATTAAAGAAGAGATGTCTTTAGAAAAATTTGAATATGCTTGTAGTGGTTGCGAGTGGAAGCCATACGGTATATGTAAAAAGATGATTACCTAAAATGCAATTCTGGCTTTTTAAATCAGAGCCTAGTAAGTTTTCTATATATAATATGGAAACTGACAAGGTGACATCTTGGGATGGGGTACATAATTATCAAGCTCAAAATTATATTAAGATAATGAAATTAGGCGATCTTGCTTTTTTTTATCATACAGAAAATGAAAAATCTATTGTTGGAATAGTGAAAGTACAAAAAGAGTGTTACTTCACTAATAACTCTAAATTTGGGTTAATAGATGTGGAATTTTCAAAGATGTTAAAAAATAGTGTTACACTTGCAAATGTAAGAAAAAATGTGCTGCTAAAAGATATGCGTATGTTAAAACAACCTCGTTTATCTATTTCTCCAGTTCTTCAAAATGAATGGGATGAAATAATAAGAATGAGCGGCTCTTAAATAGTAAGTTTAGCTTAAAAAAAATTGCT
>NZ_JAZHPY010000009.1:0-16400 GCF_036711655.1 Wolbachia endosymbiont of Pentidionis agamae
CAGCAGTTGTAAATGCTCTACTAGAAAATGAAGCTGATTTTAATGCTATTGATAAGAATGGTTGTACTCCTTTACATTATGCTGCTCGACATGGGCATACAGCAGTTGTAAATGCTCTACTAGAAAATGAAGCTGATTTTAATGCTATTGATAATAGTGGTTGTACTCCTTTATATTACGCTGCTAAAGCTTGGCATGAAGAGAAGGTTGTAAATGCTCTACTGAAAAATGGAGCTAATGTTAATGCTCCTAATAAACATGGTAGTACTCCTTTACGTATTGCAGTAGATTTAGAAACCAAAAAATTACTTATAAAGTATATTGCAAAACTAAAAATTTCTAATCCAGATATTGTAAATGATGAGGGATTTAAGAAAAATAAAGAAATTATAGAAGATAATGCAGAGTTAAATGAGTGTTATGAAAAATGCAAAACAGAGTTACAAAAACTTAAGCTAGAAAACGTAAAGCTATATGAATTTTCTCAAGAGACAAAAATTGATAACTTAGTAAATTTGTGGTGTAAGCATAAAAGTATACAAGAACAGGAAGAATTAAAGACAAAATATCCACACTACGCTGATATTTTCATTGATAAGATTAATGGAGTAAAAAAGCATATCTTTATTAAAAATAATGAGCCTATTGTTAACTATTTATTTGATGGTAAGAATGAAGAATTACAAAGCATGCTGTACGATAAACTAGTTAAATTTGTACAAAAAAAGAAATCTGAATTACAGTCTAAAATATCTCAAATGTTTAAAAATCATTGCGTTCCAGAAGTTGAAGTTAATTATGATGTTTCTAAATTAGCTCCTCAAATACTTTATCAGATGTCATTGATTACTTTAATGAAGCAAGTAGAGAAGGAGGAGCGAGAGAAATATTCTAAGAATGAGAAAAATGAAAAAAATAGGATATTATATTTGTTTATCCATTGCATCTTCTTTTCTAGTAACATTTGCAGTATGTGCTACTATTATAGGGCTTAGAGTATTGCCTTCAATTGGTGTAACGCTTGCCGTTGGGTTGCCAGTAGCTCTCGTTATAGTTGGTGTTGTATATTTTAAAGAAAAACTCCCTAATAATAAATTTGGAGGTGCTGATATAGATCAGGTGGGAAGCAGGAAATTTCAACAACCGTAGCATGATCATGATGGTTTTTAGGTTTTGCTAATGAGTCTGACATTAGAAAGCTATGCAGTAGTTTTACCTTACGTAATCACAAGGTTCTGATATCTACAATAATTCCGAGCTTTTTTCCAGCATCAATAGATTACTTTTTAGTAGTGTTGCACTGTTAATTATTCAAACAGTTAGTGTTTCACTTTTGCTAACTATTTTCCTTATTTTTTAACTAAAATATAATTAATTAATTAAACAATGCTTATTAATATCTTTAAGTTAGTTTACTTACCAAATTATTTTCTTTATAATTAAAAATTGTTTTTTCGTTGAGGAGATATTGTCAGCAATAATTACTATTATTGATTTTGGCTCACAATTTACACAGCTCATTGCTAAACAGATACGGATTATGGGGGTTTATTGTGAGATATTTTCTAGCAGTGTGAACTTTGATTTAATATCAGGGTCCTATGGGTTTATTCTTTCTGGTGGCCCTGAATCTGTAAATGATGAAAGTTATAATGAGATAGTAGATAAAATTTTTGATCTCAATAAAGCCACAAATGTGCCAATACTAGGTATATGTTATGGCAAACAACTAATTTGTCACTACTTTGGAACAAAAGTAAAAAAGAATTTCAAGCAAGAATTTGGTAAAGTTAAAATTAAAATATTGGAAAATTCTGCTATTATAAAAGATGTGTGGGATATAGGTTCTGAGGTAGACGTATTAATGAGCCACTCAGATAGTGTAGACATTGTGCCGCAAGGGTTCACAGCAATTGCATCGGGAGTTGCAAGCAAAACAATTGCAATAATTGCAAATGAAAAACGCAGAATATACGGCACTCAATTTCACCCTGAAGTGAAACACACAATTAATGGCAATAAATTGCTTGCTAATTTTTTAGCTATTACTAATTCTCCTCGAAGCTGGACAATGAAATCATTTATTAAGGAACAAAAAAAGTATATAAAAAATATTATAGGTGATAGGAAGGTCATTGCTGCAGTAAGTGGTGGTGTCGATTCTAGTGTTGCTGCAATGTTAACATATCAAGCAATAGGTACGCAACTCAGTTGCATTTTTATTGATACCGGTTTGCTCAGCAAAAGCCAAGAACAAAATATTAATAATATCTTTAAAGAGATTCCGATAAGTTGTATAGATAGATCACGCTTATTTCTTGGTAATTTAAAAGGGATAATAGATCCAGAAGAAAAACGTAAAATTACAGGTAATACCTTCATTAAAGTGTTTGAAGAAGAAGCAAAAAAAATAGGTGATATAGATTTTTTAATGCAGGGAACAATTTATTCAGACGTTATAGAGTCTGGTCATGCTTCAGATAAAAAAATAAATACTAAAATAAAATCTCATCACAATGTTGGTGGATTACCAGAAAAAATGCACTTGAGCTTACTGGAACCTCTACGTTGTTTGTTCAAAGATGAAGTAAGATCATTAGGACAAGAGCTTGGATTATCGGATGAAATCATAATGCAGCACCCATTTCCTGGTCCTGGTCTTGCGGTTAGAATTATAGGAGAAGTTACAGAAGAAAAAGTAAGGATTTTACAAGAAATTGATAAAATATATATCAATACAATGAAAAATTATGGCTTATATAATGAAGTATGGCAGGCTTTTGCTGCACTGTTACCAGTAAAAACTGTAGGAGTTATGGGAGATAGAAGGACATATAAATATGTCTGCAGCTTAAGGGCTGTTACCTCTTCTGATGGCATGACAGCTGAAGCATTTCCATTTGAGAATAAAAATAAGTATTCAGTGATATTTTTAAGCTTTTTACAAGATGTAGGTAATATCATAATCAATAATGTTCAAGAAGTAAGTAGAGTAGTTTATGATATTACTTCTAAGCCGCCTGCAACCATTGAATGGGAATAACCAACCAAGCAGCAAGAAGTCATTTTTGTTTTATAGAATATGAGATGAAACTGTGCTTCTCAAAACTTATTGCAAATCTTTGCCTTTCTCAACTTTATTCTTTGGATGATCAAAAACCTTTTAAATAAATCAACAAGTTATGTGACGCGTAGTTCAATTTCACTACTATCAATTTGGATCTTTCAACTGGAGCCTTGGGATTGCATCAGTTACCAAATTCATATTCCATGTCACTTTTTTAGAGCTCTTTCGCCTTGGCAGCTTAAAGTCAGGATAATATATCTTCAATCGACTTTATATAGGTCATACTTTCGCTCACTCCATAGCTTTACATAATTATATCAGACATTTCCTCAAATATTTCAACGCCATTAGTAAGTTAAAACTTGCTTTAAAAGAGTTTTTTATACCAGAAGCTTCAACTAGTATTACCTTTAAAGATAAGTTCTGAAAAATTTTATTATATGACGTGTTATTTTTAGAGTATACTAAGATTAGATTGATAATTACTATACAATATGCATTCAGAAAGTTTTTTACAGAAAAAATCAGTAGAGTTATCTGCAATTTCTTTATTCACTCAAGATCACGTTAAAAAAGCAATATTAGAGCTACTTGAAAAACGTTCGTATTATAAATTGAGTGATGAAGATTGGAAAAAAATAAATGAAGCAGCAAAAAGAGTGGTAGAAGAACTTGATGGGTCAGAAAAATTTATTTGCAAGGTAAAAAATGCAGTTGGAGCAATAGGTTTAGAGATTAGAGCGTGGTTAACACATTATCAGCAAATGTACTGTAATAACCTTGCAGTCTTGAATAGCTTGTCTTGGAATCTTAATGGAAAAATAAACCAAGAAAACACTATAAGAAGGTTATTGCAAATTAGTAAAATGGGTAATTTTAGCAAATATAAACTCACTTGTATTTATTGTATTGAAGAAGAAATTTTTAGCTCATGGGAAAAATTACATCCTAATACAAAAAACAATTTAAAGAAAATGAAAAAAGAAAATAGTTTAGTGGCTTTTTGGAGTTATTACATAAGCAATAGAGTAGAAGAATTGATAAAGGATGGCAGTAGTAAATATGAATATGGTTTGAAGATAGCAGTAAAACAAGGTAACCATGTGGCAACAAAGTATTTTTGGGAGAAGATTACACTTGAAGAACAAGAGAAAAACTTAAAAGAGTGTTTTATGGAAGCAGCAGCACAGCCGCTTAGACCAGGTAATAGGTCTAAAATTTCGGATGAAATCCCACGTTTTCCAGAGAGTAGTGGTATAAATAATTTATTGTTTTTTCTTAGACAATTAAGTGTAGAACAACAAAAGGAAATTTTTAAGGATAATCCTATAGTTGTAGATTATGTACTCAATTGTTTCATATATTTTCCTTATCGAAATCTGTTTTTACGAGTAGCAGAATATACACTCGATTTTTTCGATTTTTTAAAGAAAGACAAAACTTATTTTTTGCTTCTATGTATCGCGGAAAAAATTGCTTATGATCCTGAAACATATTCAAAACAGCTAAAATATGTTTGGGATAAAATACCTGATAAGGATTCTTCAATCAATAGTTTTTGGTTTATAAATATTATAGAAGGGTTACTTCATGCTAGAAGTTATGAAAATATTAAATTTATTTTAAATACAGTCTCTATATCAGTAAGAGAAAAAATTTTACCACATTATAAAATAGTGAATGATTGTTATTACAAATTAATCTTACAAGATGAATGGAATATACTTCGTGATCTCGTACAGTGTTGCCTAAAAACCAAAGAATCAGTTCTTAAATTTAAAAAAGAATTATTAAATGAACTTTCAAATAAACTTTCAAATGATAACTCTAAACTTTTAGAAAAGAAAAAAAAGGAAAATAAAAGATATGAGATTTGTAATTTTTTTGATGATATTATTGCTTCACATTACCATGGAGAGGAACCACGGAAAAAGAGGAAAGAATTAGTGTCAAGCGATGATGACTGGAGTATTGAGCCACAACGTCCTTGTAAAATAAGAGAACGCCGAGTTGAGATAGAAGATATTGAAGTAGTTGATCTCAAAAAAGGAAAAGAACTAAAGAGCATTGACAAAAAAAGGAAACATGTAAGTAAGGTCGTGCCACCAGAAAGTCAATTAGAGAATACAAAAATAAAAAGACTAAAACCCAATTTGGAGGTAGAGAATGTTAAGTAGTGAATTGTTCAAGTTGTTTCTTTCAAATGATAAACAAGATTGCTTTCAGAAAAAATTTAATCAAATTATTTCAGAAGTACCAAAAAAGATTGCTGGTGTAGAGGGTTTTTGGAGTTACTTTTTTCTTGGTGCTATTCTAACTTTACCTTATATAGTAAAAAAAAAAGTGCGATTGAAATTAAGTAATGATCAAAAAACTATAAAATTTATCTATATAGATGAAGAAAAATCTGTTGTAAGAATTAAAATTGTTAGTATTGATGAGAAAGTAGAGTTTTCCAAAGAAGAAGTGAATTTCTTAAAACGGAAAATTCAAGAGGAATATTCAATAGACTTAGAAGATGAAAACTTTATTAAGCAAACTGTATACTATATTAATAAAGGTCAAAGTGAATTGGTAATGAAAATAAATGATGCAAAAAAAGTTTCAATCGATTCTGTTTCTGGTACTAGTTTTATACATATTAAAAAAATTTTAGATGTTGGACAAGAAATACGAGAGTTTAATACTCTATTAGAAAAACTCGATCAACCATTTGTAAAACAAGCTGCAAAGATAAAATCTATAGAAGATTTATTTCTTCAATTAGGAAAAATTTATAATTATTACAAAAATAAGTTAAAATTAAAAGATAGCCAAGAAGCATTGTTTCAGGCTTTTATTTATGGTTTTTTCAAGATGCATGGCAGTGATAAGATAAAGTGTTTGACGGAATTTAGTGCAGGCTTAGGGTACGCTGATTTAGTACTTATGATTGATCAAACTGTGATAATAGTAGAGCTTAAGGTAGACAATAAAACTGCAGATCAAGCTAAACAACAGATAGAAAATAGAGGCTATATTCATTCAAATATTTTAAATCAGTATGAAAATATTTATTTAGTAGGTGTAAATTTTACTAAAGATACAAAAGAAGAACAGGTGAAAGTGGAAAGTTATGAAAAATCTCAATATGAAGGATTAGTCAATTTACTAATGTCTGAAGAAGATTTAGAAAATAAAGTATTAAACACAAAAATAAGTAAAGAATTAGAATATTTATGCAACACAAAAAATATAGGTATATCTAATCCTAATAATCCGTCCAATAAAAATGAATCTAATTCAAAAAATAAATGTATTGGATCTTTCACAGCATTATTGTTTGGTCAAGCTGTGCAATATCGCTTAGAGAATAACTTAAACATTGAAGTTACTGGACCTGTGTACCTTAAAGATAGAGATGCGATAAATACAATGTTTAAAATCGATAATCTTGAATTTGATATTACTGAATATAAGGATAAAGGTGGCAATATTTCACCTGCACACAGCTCTGATACAAATAGTCAAGCTAATATTTATAATATAGAAATTAAAATAAAGAAAAATGATGAGGAATATAAACATAAAATTGAGTTTATATCCAAAAAAGTAAACTCTCCGAAAAAAGCAAATTCTTCAACTAACAATAGTTCTCATGGTTTGAGAGATAGGAGTACACTTCAAACGCCTGCAAAATATAAGGATGAGAACTTTATATCTACACTTTCAAGATCTTCATCACATTTACAATGTAATGAGTATGAAACACAGATTTGTATAAAATTATTAGAAGACAATTGTGAGATGTCACCATCTACACCACGATCACCAAATCTGGAAGACTTGGAAGCTCTAGAACTGCCACAAAAGAATGTGAAAGAAATAATTCAAGATATAAAAAATCCAGGGAAATCAAATGGTGTAGAAAGTTTACAAGAGTTAGTAAAAAAAGTTAAATTATTTATCAATTCTGAAGCTAATCTGCAGCTATTTCTAAGGGGGTTATTTTTGCATTCAACAATAGAATTGGATGATGATGAGGAAGAAAAAGTTATAGTTGAGACAGAAGTTAGTGTTGGAAGAGCAGGAAATGCAGATCTATTATTAAAACTACCTGATGGAACAGGAATAATTATGGAACTTAAGTTTTGTGATACAGAAAAAGAAATCAAGGGCAAAATAAAAGAAGCTGAAAGACAATTAACAAATTATACTAATCAAGGAATTTTAAAAGATATTGTTGATATTAATAAGTTAAAGAAATTTTATATAGTATTTTGTAAAGAAAATTCTCAAGTTATAGTAAAAAATTTTGATAATGCTAAAGCACGGCCTTTATCCACAGCATCTAATGACTCTTATGATTCGGCTCTAGGTGACTCATTATCAGAATCGTCATCTAGCAGTGTTTCTTATTTTCTTAGTGAATCCACTACTACTTCAATGCATGGTAGAAAAAGATCTTATCATAGATCCCATATATAAAATACCTTTCAAACTACTCTATTAGTTATAAAATTAACTGTAAGTTCAATTTTATATAATTCGTTTACATATCAAGTCAGTTATTATTAGTATTTTTTCCAACTGTAACAAAAAATAGACATTCAGGATTTAGCAAAGAGTTGGCCAATTTATTTACTTCTTCTAGCTTTATGTTATTAATAATACTCTCAAAATTATTTATACGATCAATATCACGATTATTTACTTGTATATTATCCAAAAGAGCTGCTACATTTGTATTATTAAATAGAGAAAAGGTAAAATTATTTACCATACTAATTTTTGTATCTTTAAATAATTGTTCATCAATTCCTTCCTTTTTTATTTTGCTAAATATATTTCTTGTTGCAGAGATTGATTGATCTGCAGTAGAGCTATCAGTATTTAAACCTCCAGCTATAATATTTGCATGTGTATGATTGATCATATAGGCACTAACACCATAAGTAATTCCAAGATTCTGCCTTAATTCTTTCATTAGCAGTGAATTAAGACCAATACCGCCAAGTGCATTAATCAGAACATGAGCATTATAGTAATCTGGATCCTCATAAGCTATTCCCTTTTGAGCAAAAAATATTACACTCTGCGGTATATCCATAAAAATATGCTTATTTTCTGCTGGACCAAAATTATTTTTTACGAATATTTTTCTAAATTTCGATCTTTTTGATGGTAACTTAGATAAATATTTATCCAATAAATTTACTATTTCTTCCTTTTTTGCAGAGCCAACAATACTTATCACTATATTATCTTTAGCAAAATTACGTTTTATGTATGCCAAAACATCATCTCTAGTAATTTTTGTTATAGTATCTAAAGTACCATATTGATTTTTTGAGTAAGGGTGCTTTTTAAATAGTAATTCATCTAATGACTGTGCCCCAACCACGTAAGGATTTTTTTCAAGATAATTAAAATTAACCTTGGCAATCTCTAAAACTCTGCCTAAACCTTCTGCATTGACCTTAGGACGTATTATAGCATCGCTTAACAACAAAATCGCATCCTCTAGATTTTCAGATAGAGTATCTAGTGAAACTTTAAATGTTTCTAAATCAGTACCGAAATTAAGCTTTATTCCTTTATTTTCAAGTTTTTTTGCAAAATCCTTAGCATCATTTTTACCAGCTCCTTCTTGAATTACGAGAGAAGTAAACCACGTAAGTCCATATTTTTCAGTATTGTCATAAGCATAACCTGCATCTTTGAATGAGATATTTATCGAAACTTTCGGTAAATCATGATTTTCAACAAATAAAAACTTGAATCCCTTATGGGTAACAACTTCCTCTATATTTAATTTGCTACTCGCCTCTAAAACGAAACTGAAGTAAAAAAGAAGTAAAAATATAACTTTACTTATTCTCAGCATTACCATCCCCCCTTAGGCAATAAACGACCAATTAATTTATTAGCAGAAAAAACAGTGCGAATCTTATTATTTACATCCTCTAAATTAACATCATCTATCTTGCTATATGAAACATCTATATCCTTAATAGGGATTCCTAGAGCCAAATGCGAACCATAGAAATATGCTATGTTAAACAAATCGGATAAATTATCAAACTGTGCTGCTTTATATCTATATTTTGAGCTTTGCAACTCCTCACTCGTTACTCCATGAGACATAAATCTATTAACAGCATTTTCCAATTCCATTTCAATAGTATCTAAATTGACACCACTTTTTGGGATTATGTAAATATCAATGTAGCCATCACTGAAAACAAGACTGTTGTAGTAAGAAGAGGCCGATACTGCCAGATCTTTGTCTAGAACTAAGTCTTTGTATAGGTTGCTTGACTTGCCATTTCCTAAAATATCCACTGCTAAATTAGCAGCAAAGACTTCATCAATATGCTTAAATCTAGGCACTTTATAACGATAAATTAATACTGGCTCTTTGACTTCAGAGCTTCTAACAGTTAATACCATATCTGCATTATGCACTGGTTCTTCATTAGGATAATGTCTAATTACAGGCTTGGACTTAATATCTCCGTATTTTTCTTCCGCTAGCTTCACTACTTCATTAAATTCCACATCGCCTACAATAAGAAGCATTGCATTACCAGGGTGGTAAAAGTTATCGTGAAACCTTCTTATATCCTCTTGATTATAAGTTTTAATATCGCTTTCCCAGCCAATAACTGATCTGCCATAACCATTACGGTAAAATGCACTACTCATTTCTTCCCATAGCAAATTACGAGGATTATTATCAAATCTCATTTTCCTTTCTTCTAGCACTATCTTTTTTTCTCTGTCTACTTTATCTTGAGTAACATTGAAGCTACCCATTCTATCTGCTTCAACCTCCATTGCAAGTGGTAAATCTTTTTTGAGAACTAATTCATAGTAACAAGTATATTCTTTAGTAGTAAATGCATTAGATTGAGCGCCAACCTTAGCAAGAGTAGCTTTAATATCCTTAAAATTTCCAGTAGTTTCAAACATTAAATGCTCAAAATAGTGAGCTAATCCTGCTTTACCAATTGGATCATCCATCCCACCAACTTTATATATCACTGAATGTAGTACAGCTGGAATACGGTGATTTGGTACAACATACACTTCCAAGCCATTGCTTAATTTAGTATATCTAGGAATACCTTTATCTTTAGCGTCAGATTCACTTGAAAACGTAGGACTATAAACAGATAATACAGTCAAGAATATGAGATAAAAAAAAGCCTTGGACATTGCTTTACCTAACTAAAACCCTATTATAAAACTATTAAACATTACTTATCTTTTTTCATGTTAGCAAGAAATATGTCACTTATGTACCACTTATATAACAATAGCAACATGCCACAAACTATATACACATCTGCTAAATTAAATGAAGGCCAGTACCATCCTTGAATATGAAAATATATAAAATCATATACTGCTTTCCAGTAAACCCTATCAAATAGGTTTCCTATAGCTCCACCAATCATAAAACTAAAACCTATACGAGTTATTTTATCATTAGATTTATATAACAAGCATACAAGTATGCAGATTATTAACACTGAAGATATAGAAAAGAGTAGATAGCTATATGATAGGTTGCTAAATAAACCAAAACTGATACCTGGATTCCACACTTCAACTAATTTAATAAAGCTAGAAACTTCAATAAATTCATCACCTTTTAGTAATGAATTTATATAAAATTTACTTATTTGATCTGTTAAGGCAGTAATTATTATAGTAATGAAATATAAACTTTTCATAAACACTTCTTTATTTGATATATATCATGATTTATTTGTTCTTTTAATTCATAAACATTTTTAAATTTTCTTTCTGGCCTAATAAATTTAAGAAGTTGTATCTCAACTTTAAAACCATATAGTTTACTACAGAAATCAAATATATGCATCTCTACAATTGGTTTTTTTAAATCTCCAAATGTAGGACGCATTCCTATATTAACTGCTCCATGAAGCCAATTAGTACCATCACTTGTTACTATAGCATTGTATGCACCAAATTTAGGTTTTATCATACAATTTTCTATAACCACATTAATCGTTGGAAACCCTATTTTTTCTCCTCTATGAGCTCCTTCTTTTACTATACCAGATATTTGATATGGTCTCCCAAGTAATTTATTAGCAATTTCTATTTTACCTGTTTGTACATATTCTCTAATTAATGAAGAAGAACAGATTTCACCACAGATTATTAATGGTTCTAGTTTAGTCAAAGAATACCCATACATTTCTGAATTTTTTTCTAAAGTTAATATATTACCTAATCTTTTATGGCCAAAAGTACAATTATCACCGACAATTATGTGCATAACATTATACTTGCCTACCAAAATCTTACTGATAAAATCATTACAGCTTACTTTAGAAAAATCCTCATTGAAGTTAATAATATATAAATAATCAACACCATAGCTACTAATCAGCTCCTTTTTTTGCTCGTGATCTATCAATCTAAAGTTATTTCTATTAAATAGTGTAGTTGATGGGTGAGGCTCAAAAGTTAAAACTGCAGAAGGTAATCCTCTTTCTCGTGCTATCTTCTTTACAGTGGAAATTGCAAATGCGTGTCCTGAGTGAACTCCATCAAAATTTCCAAAGGTTAATACTACACTACTTTCTATTCCTTTCTCATAATCATAAATAATTTTCATATAACTTGATGTTTTGTATATCTCTTATATATAATAACTATAATTTAATAAATTGCGGAGGTAAATTGTGAAAAATGTTGTGATATATGTAAAAAAGGGCTGTCCATACTGCAAAATTGCGAAAGATTTACTAGATAAAAAAGGCGTCAAGTATGAAGAAATTGATGTACTTAAAAATTCAGATGCATTTAGTCACGTAAAATTAACGTATAAAGTTAAAACAGTACCACAAATTTTTATTACTGATGAAAATGGTAAATATATAAGCCATATTGCAGGAAGCGACAAGTTGATTGAGCTTGAAGAAGCAGGAAAATTGGATAGTATGTTAAGTAATGTCGATACTCACACTGACACAGAGATTAATCTACCACATGATATAGGATTTGTAGAATATTCTACATCAAATGATGATTTGATGTAATCCTCATCGCACAAGAAAAGAACATAATAGCCATGTTACTGATAAAGTGACTCCTATTACCATATGCAGGGGTTCAAAGTACATCAAATATCGGTATTGCATGATCACAGGTTAAGCGATATAGAAATGAAAGGTGAGAATAAATTGATTAGAGTTTGCTTTTTTTACTTAGCATAAAATTAATAATATTGACTAAAAAAAAATTCTAAATAACATTATACTATAGATTCTATGGAAGAATGTATGGTTAGTTATTCTGTAAAGTCACCAGCAAAAATCAATCTCTTTTTGCATATAACAGGTAAGAAAGGTGCTAATTATCACTCAATCGAAACCATTTTTGCTTTTTTAAATGTATTTAATCTTATAGAAATTAACGTCAATCGTACAAGATTCAAGTACGATAAACCTAAGGTTAAATTTATAGGATATGGGTCTAAAATCAACAATCTGCACAACACCATAATGCAATCTACTATGTTATTGCTTAAATATGCTCCAGAGCATACCACAGCTTTTATTAAGGTTATAAAGAATATACCAATTGCTGCAGGTCTTGGTGGTAGCTCTTCAGATGCTGGGGCTATCATACGTACTTTGGGTAAATTATGGAATGTAGAACGACCAATTTTGGATAAAATAGCATTGAGAGTTGGTGCAGATGTTCCTGCGAGCATAGATAGCAGAGTGGCTTTCGCTAAGGGTATAGGTGAAGAGCTGTACCCACTAGAAAATTTTTCTTTCCCGAAAGATATAGTACTAGTAAAACCAACAAAAAGATTAAGTACACAAAAAATATTTGCATCATATAACAAAGGCTTTACAACTCCTATTGACTGGCAAAGTAATCATGAAAAAAATCTTCTTGAATTTGTTAAAAGCATGAAGAATGATTTGCAAGATATAGCAGCTGGGTTCGCACCTGAAATTAATGATATAATACTTGAATTAGAAGAAGAGAAAGGTTGTATGTTTGCTCGCATGTCAGGCAGTGGTTCAGCATGTTTTGGAGTATTTTCTAGTAAAGATGATGCAAAAATAGCTGCACTCAATATGCAAAAAAAATATCCTGCTTTTTGGGTTCGCATTGCTGAAATTATATGATTGTTGATATAAGCTCTCCGGTTCCTGTAGGTAAAAAGATTATCAACGGTTATAAGGATGGGAGTTTTATTGTTGATACTAGAGAATACTGTAGTTCCATAGTAATATCTTCTGAAAATGTAATTGAATTCAATGAATTAAATATAAACTATCTAAAACACTATGAGTTATTTTTAACTAAAGACATAGAATATGTATTAGTGGGTACTGGTAAAATACGTATAAAACCTTGTGTGTCAGTTAAACATTATTTAATGCAGTATAAAAATATAAAATTTGAATTTATGTCAACTGATTCTGCATGTAGAACATACAATATTCTACTACTAGAAGATAGGTTAGTGATTGCTTATCTTGTAGTTATATAGATCAATTATGCTAGAAATATTAAAACAAAGCTTTTTTATTAATAGTTTAGTTTCATTAATAATCATAGGCTTAGTTTCTGGAACTTTAGGTTCATTTATGATATGGCAAAAAATGTCTTATCTTGGTGATAGTTTATCTCATTCTTCACTCCTTGGAGTTGCTTTAGCATTAATTTTTAAAATTAATTTATCAATTATTATAGTACTAATAGCAATATTGTTTGCTGTACTACTATCATTAAACTTTGATAAATTATACTCAGCAGATACAGTATTAAATATCGTTACTAATGTCATTTTGTCACTCAGTTTAATACTGATATCTTCTTTTACATCATCAAGTAATAGTATCATGAGTTCACTTTTTGGTGATATATTAACTCTTGATCAAAAGGACCTAATTACTATTTTTTTTATTTCATTATTGGTTACCTTTATTTTAATATTTAGATGGCGTTATTGGCTTATGATTTCAATAAATCAAGAATTGGCAGAAGTTGAAAAAATAAACACTAAATTGGTTAGACTAGAATTTTTAATTACTCTTGCTATTTTTATAGCAATTTCTGCTCAACTTATAGGGATATTACTTATCTCTGCATTTTTACTCATACCTTCAGCTTCTGCAAGGCTTCTTGCAAAGACTCCGACAGAAATGATCGTGCTTGCAACTTTTTTTTCTATAGTGTCTGGCATTTCTGGACTTTTAATATCAGCAATAACTGATTTTCTACCAGGACCAACAATTATTTTGACTTCTACTCTATATCTAGTCTTATCTTACCTTATTAGGTCATTACTAAGTGTTAGAATATAATAAAGCAAATTTGCAAAATATACTTCTTTACTTAATTTAACTCTTCACATGCTCTAATGATATTGTTGCAGCCAATATTTAACTGTTCTTGAGATGTGGCATAAGATATTCTTATATAACCTTCCATACCAAATGCAATGCCTGGCACTACTGCAGTAGAGTGATCAAGTAGTAAATATTCAGTAAACTCCAGATCATCAGTTATTAATTTGCCATTTTCTGTATATTTACCAAGTAAATTTTTACATGAAATGAATAAATAAAATGCACCTTGTGGCAAAAATATCGATAATCCAGAAGCAGATTTTAATTTGCTTATTACAAAATCTCTACGATTTTTAAAAATTTCTGTTCTTTCTTTTAAGAAACTGTGGTCACCATTTAATGCTTCAGTTGCTGCAACTTGTGCTATAGAATTGGGATTAGAAGTGCTTTGAGATTGTAGTGCAGAAATTGCAGATATGACATCGCTTTTTCCTGCAATATAACCTATTCTCCATCCTGTCATTGCATAAGCTTTTGATACTCCATTAACTATAAAAACTCTCTCATAAAGTTCTGGCTCAACTTGAGCAATTGTGAAAAATTTTTCATCATATATTATATGCTCATAAATATCATCTGTAACAATATTTACATGTGGATGATTAAGCAACACTTTAGATATACTTTTTAATTCATCATATGTGTATACTGCTCCAGTTGGATTATTGGGAGAGTTAATAATAAGCCACTTTGTTTTTTTGGTTATTTTACTTTCTAGAAGTTCTGGTGTAAGCTTAAAGTTTTGTTTACACTGAATTACAATTGGTATGCCGCCAAAGAGATTGACCATATCAATATATGAGACCCAATATGGAGCTGGGATTATTACCTCATCCCCTGTATTAATGGTTGCCATAAATAAGTTGAATAACACCTGCTTAGCACCAGTACCAACACAAATTTGATTGTTACTATACTTCAAACAGTTGTCTCTTTGCAATTTACTTACTATTGCTGTTTTGAGCTCGATAGTTCCATCAACAGCCGTATATTTTGTTTTTCCTTCATTGATTGCTTGAATAGCAGCCTCTTTTACATGCACTGGAGTATCAAAATCTGGCTCTCCTGCTGCAAGTACACAAATATTTTTCCCTTCATTCTTTAACTTATTTGCTTTACTTGTAATAGCGAGAGTGGGAGAAGGCTTTATAAATGAAACTCTTTCTGCAATATAAGACATATTTTTAAAACTAAATCAAACTCAAATAATAAACTTACTTAACCAAAAGACTACTATAATTTAGTATAAATATTTGATCTAATACATCAAGATGTAAAAATCAACCAATATATCCTATCCGTATAAGCCAAGATTAAAATGTTTAGTGTAAACAATACAGAATATTTTTTCCACTGATCACAAATAAATTCGTACAGCATTAAACCTGTTAATGGTTTTTTATAGGTAAGAAGGATTAGATATGTTTTCCTTACAATTGAAAAACTTCCTAAACCAAAAAATGTAATAATTCTTGAATAATGGAAAAATTGCAGAGCTTATTAAAGTTCTGTTAGCTTAGTTATAGAGCTTTCCACAACTAATTTTGCAGTAAGTCATGCATTAAGGCTTAATAAATAACTTGAATTTTTTTATATACTATGTTATTATATTTTAATAAATATGTTATTATATTTTAATAAATTAGTGAGGTACATATGGTATTTGATTTTAATCAACATTTAAACGGCAAAACGTTAGGTCTATCTTTTAAGAAGTTTGATGAAGATGATTTTATACAACTTATTTCTAGTGGTTCAGAAGAAGTAAAGAATTTAGAATCTATTAAATTAAGTTCATGCAAACAGATTACTAATGAGAGTATAAAAAAGGTAGCAGGAGTTTGCACAAACCTTCAATCTCTTAATTTGACTGGCACTAAAATTACTGACTCAGGGCTAGACCATTTAAAAGATCTAACAAACCTTCAATCTCTTAATTT